>JBEGUX010000191.1:0-6471 GCA_041178685.1 Bacteroidota bacterium | reverse complement strand
TAACACATTTTGCCGAGTACCTGACTGCAAATGCGTTGGATGCTATGAAAACATCATCAATACTTGCTATTGAATTGAATTATTCTTTTCCCGTCAAATCTTTGGCCGGTAAAGGGACGTTGCGTGCAAGAAAAGATTTTAAATGATTCTTGCCTTGTAAAACACAAAATTTAAGCTGTAAATAGATTAAATTATTGTTAAAAATTCTTGCTTTTGCATTCCACCTTTAAAATTTCAGTTCTTTTGAACATGGTAACTAAAAAATCCCCCAAGCATCTTAAGAAAACGCTGGAAAATGATTATTATGAAACAGTTTTAAAATTGTTTTCCGGAGTTGATGCTGCTGCGGCAGAAAAAGTAACCGGAAAAATAAAGGATCAGGGTAAAAAACTCGTTCGCCAGTTTGTCAAGAAAATTAAAACAGCTTCTGATAAAAAAGCAGTAAAGGCGGTAGTGAAGAAAAAAGTGGCTAAGAAAACAGCCTCCCGAAAAAAAACGGCAGTAAAAAAGTAATTTTCTATGGCGGATAATGAGCGACCACTGATAAGTCGTGATATTAGCTGGCTATCTTTTAACGAACGTGTTCTTCAGGAGGCAGAAGATACTGCTGTTCCAACATTAGAACGACTCCGTTTCTTAGGGATTAACTCCAGTAATCGTGATGAATTTTTTCGTGTTCGTGTTGCTACGATACGAAGGATGGCTGGATTTGGAAAAAGAGGTAAGCAATTATTAGGAGAAGATCCGGTTCGGTTGTTAAAAGAAATATCGTCTATTTCTTTAAAACAACAAGTTCGGTTTGAATCAGCATATTCATCCATTCTTAATGACCTGCGCAAGCAAAATATAAGGATCATCAATGAAGAAGAGTTGAATGCTGTGCAGGGGCGCTTCGTCAAGAATTATTTCAAAGAAAAGGTTCAGTCGCTGTTAGCGCCGGTAATGATCTCGTCCGCACCCAAGTTCCCATACTTGAAGGATAATTCAATCTATCTGGCAATTAAGTTCAGCTTAAAGACAAAGTCGGCACCGTTGTACAGTGTTTTAGAGATTCCTACAGATGATCTTTCCCGGTTTTTAATACTGCCGCAAACCGGCGCCTCTGTAAATATTATTTTGTTAGATGATGTTATTCGCTATTGTCTGGACGATATATTTCATATGTTTGATTACCGTTCAGCTAGTGCCTTCACAATAAAAATTACACGAGATGCTGAGCTGGATATAGATAGTGATGTGTCTAAAAGCTGGATGGAAAAAATCCAGAAAAGTGTCAAGCAGCGAAAGAAAGGTGCGCCTGTACGATTTGTATTTGACAAGAAAATACCCAAGGATTTACTTCAGTTCATTCTTAAAAAAATCAACTTAAAGAACACTGACAATTTAACTCCCGGCGGTCGCTACCATAATTTTAAAGACTTTGTTCGCTTTCCTGAATTTGGATCACCCAATCTGAGTTATAGTGATCTTCATCCAATGGAGCATCCTGAATTTTCAGGTAAGCGAAGCCTGCTCAACGTGATTAAAGAAAAGGATGTGTTACTGGCTTATCCATATCATACTTTTTCCCATATCATTGATTTAATTCGTGAGTCCTCCATTGATCCGAATGTTATTTCAATCAACATTACGTTGTATCGAGCGGCTACACATTCCAGCATTATCAACGCATTGATCAACGCCGTCAAGAATGGAAAGAAGGTAACAGCGGTAGTAGAGTTGCAAGCAAGGTTTGATGAAGAGACAAACATCAAGCATGCTAATAAGTTACAGGAAGAAGGTGTGCGTGTAATTTTCGGAGTACCTGGTCTAAAAGTCCATTCTAAACTTTTTCTGATAACGAGAAAAGAGAAAGGCAAACTCGTAAAATATGCACAAGTCGGTACTGGTAATTTTAATGAGAACACTGCTAAGGTGTATACAGACCATGCACTTTTAACTGCTGATAAAAGAATTACCGGCGAGATAGAACGTCTTTTTGAATTTTATCAAGACAATTACAAATTAGGGCACTATAAACACTTGATCATTTCTCCATTCAATACCCGGAAAAGGTTTTTAAAGCTCCTGGACCATGAAATTAAAAATGCAATAGATGGGAAGCCCGCGTTTGTTATTTTAAAGATGAACAGCCTCGTCGATAAAGGAATGATCGCAAAGCTATATGAAGCGGGAAGAGCAGGTGTTAAGGTCAGCCTGATCGTACGCGGAATTTGTTCACTGGTTCCTGATCTTTCAGAATTTAATGGAGGTATTCGTGTTATTTCTATTGTAGACCGTTTTCTCGAACATAGTCGAATATTTGTTTTTTGTAATAATGGCGACGAGCTTTACTTCCTTTCCTCCGGCGATTGGATGTATAGAAACCTTGACCACCGATCGGAAGTCGCTACACCTATCTACGATAAGGAATTGAAAAGACAACTTAAACGATATTTAGACATTCAATTAAACGATAATGTCAAAGCCAGAATTATCGACTCCCATCAAAAAAACAACTATGTTCAGCCGACGGGTGACTACCAGTTACGCTCTCAATTTGAGATCTATAATTGGTTGAAATTGGAGAAGGAGCGCTTTGCACTAAAAGTCTAAAACTACGTTGAAAAATAATTTAACTTTTTATTTTCTTCTGTAGGAATTTATTTTAGCAAGTCTGAATTTTAGGTTTATTACTCGAAATTGGGAACAGATACTATCTCCAAATACGCTGCGATTGATATTGGCTCCAATGCAGTCAGGTTACTCCTCTGCAATGTGGTCGAAGAAGGAAATATAACGCACTATAATAAGGCCGAGCTTATCCGTATTCCTTTACGGCTTGGAGAAGATGCGTTCACAATTGGAAAGATAACGAGAGAGCGAACGAATAAACTTTTAAAAACCCTCCAGGCATTTAAATTGCATATCGACGTATTTGATCCTATTGCATATCGCGCATGCGCAACAGCGTCATTACGTGCTTCAAAGAATGGCCCGGAGATCGTCTCCAGGATTAAAGCGCATTGCGGTTTAAAGGTAGAGATCATCTCAGGGAAAGAAGAGGCGCAACTTATTTATGCGAATCATATCGAACAGCATCTGGATAAAAATGCTGGCTATCTCTACATTGACGTTGGCGGCGGCAGCACTGAGATTACATTGTTCTCCAAAGGCAGATGCGTGGCTTCCAAATCTTTTGATATTGGCACATTGCGATTATTGCATAATTCCATCAGCGACGTGCATTGGGAAGATATGAAGGAATGGGTAAAATCTTACACCAAAGAATACAGTATAAATTCTGCTATCGGCTCAGGAGGAAACATCAATAAAATACATAAGCTGATTGGTAAAAAAGATAATCCATTAGACTACTTTACGCTGCGCGCACTCTATAAAAATTTAAGTGCACTGACGGTGGATGAGCGTGTTGATCATTGGGGGCTGAACCCTGATCGTGCGGATGTAATTGTTCCTGCTGCAAAAATATTTCTGGCAATAATGAAGTCCGCCAAAGTAACCTCTATACTTGTTCCGCAGATTGGCCTTTCCGACGGAATCGTCCATGAACTTCACGATCGCTCTCGTTGATTTAGCAATGAATTTTATTTAATTTATTAAACGAGTAAAAATCATCGGCTGTCTACTTTTGTAGTGCAATTCAGTAAACAGTTGATCCATGACACTTCGGAGAGCTCGACCGATTCAGTAGATGAATCCTTCCTTTCCCTCCTTGCCATTTCCTTCTTGCCCGGTATCGGTCCTGTGTTAGCCCGCCAGCTCATTTCGTATTGCGGCTCGCCGGAGGCTGTCTTCCGTACTAAACGTCATTTACTGGAACGGATTCCCGGCATCGGCCGGGAGCGCGCAGCAACGATACTTCGCTCGAATGTTCGTCAACAAGCGGATCGCGAACTTGCTTTCATTCTACGAAATGAAATAAAATTACTACCGTACTTCGACAAATGTTATCCGCAGCGCTTGCGACCATTCGATGATGCTCCTTTGTTGTTATACGTAAAAGGCAATGGCAAGCTGAATGCTGAACGAACTTTGGCAATCGTTGGTACACGATTTATGACCGATAATGGGAGATCGCTGGCAGAGAGATTAATCCAGGAACTGCTACCTTACAAGGTAACGGTCATAAGTGGATTGGCCTACGGTGTAGATATCACTGCACATCGAGAATCTTTACGCGTTGGACTGCCAACATTTGGTGTTGTTGCTCATGGACTGGATCGATTATATCCATCCGCTCATCAACAAATAGCTGAAAAGATGCTGGAGCATGGCGGTATCATTTCAGAATTTCCGGCCGGTGTTAAACCCGATCGTGATAATTTTCCCGCACGAAACCGTATAGTAGCCGGTATGACTGATGCTACCATTGTGGTGGAGTCAGCGGAGAAAGGTGGCGCATTGATCACTGCAGAGTTTGCCAACGATTACAACAAGGATGTTTTTGCTTTCCCCGGCCGGCCGGATGATCGCTACTCCCGTGGATGTAATAAATTGATCGGATTGCATAAGGCACAGCTGATTGAAAACGCTGAACAGTTGGCGGCCTGTATGAATTGGAAACTATCCGAAAGCGGAGCTGCTGGACGGCAAACGCAATTGCAGCTACCCATGGAATGTTCACCACAGGAAGAGAAATTACTCCGTTATCTGCAAAACTCAGGAAATGTGCATCTGGATCAGATTGCATGGGAATGTAGTGAGCCCGTGAGCAAAGTTTCTGCCTTGTTGCTGCAATTAGAATTTAAAGGCTTGGTTAAAACCGGTCCGGGGAAGATGTTCAAGTTGAGTGGCTGAAAATTATCCGCCGTGCAGTGTGTATCATCTCCGAAAAAATTCGATTTTCACCATCCATAAACTAGTCCATTCCCATGTACGAAACTTTATACCCGGTACTTACCAACGAATTAACGGAAATCAGAAATGCAGGGCTTTTTAAGCAGGAGCGAGTCATCAGCACACCGCAAGGCGCGGAGATTGTCGCCAACGGAAAGCCTGTACTCAATTTCTGTGCAAATAATTATCTCGGACTTTCTTCTCATCCCAAAGTGGTGGAAGCAGCCAAGAAGGCAATCGACAGCCATGGCTTTGGAATGTCCTCCGTACGATTTATCTGCGGAACACAGGATATTCACAAGGAGTTGGAGGCGAAAATCGCAACATTCTTGGGTACAGAAGACACTATTTTGTACGCAGCAGCTTTCGATGCTAACGGCGGTGTCTTTGAACCATTATTCAATGATCAGGATGCCATTATTTCCGATGAATTGAATCACGCTTCTATCATCGATGGTGTTCGTTTGTGTAAAGCGCAGCGTTTCCGCTATAAGCACAACGACATGGCCGAGCTGGAAAAATGCCTGCAGGATACTCAGCATTTACGCCATCGTATCATCGTTACCGACGGCGTTTTCAGTATGGATGGAACTATTGCGCAGCTGGATAAAATCTGTGACTTGGCAGACCGCTATAAAGCATTGGTGATGATCGATGAGTGTCATGCTACCGGATTTATGGGAACTACGGGTCGTGGTACACACGAATATAGAAACGTGATGGGTCGCGTTGATATCATTACGGGAACGTTGGGTAAAGCACTCGGTGGAGCAATGGGTGGTTTTGTTTCTGCAAAAAGAGAAATTGTTGAACTCTTGCGTCAGCGTTCGCGTCCGTATCTGTTTTCCAACTCGCTGGCGCCAAGTATAGTCGGTGCTTCTATTGCGGTGATTGATATGCTCAGCGAGACAACAGCATTACGCGACAAGTTGTGGGAAAACACCCGCTATTTCCGCGAACAAATTACAAAGGCCGGTTTTGAAATAAAGCCGGGCGAACATCCGATTGTTCCCATCATGTTGTACGATGCCAAAGTAGCCCAGGAGTTTGCTTCTAAATTACTCGAAGAGGGCATATATGTCATCGGTTTTTTCTATCCGGTGGTTGCAAAAGGCAATGCACGTATTCGTGTGCAGTTGTCGGCCGGACACGAGCAACATCATCTCGATAAGGCTATTGCTGCTTTCACCAAAGTAGGTCGCGAAATGGGAGTTGTTAAATAACGGCGAATTGTGTTTCTGAAATGATCGCTCTTTACACCGACGGTTCTTCGCGTGGCAATCCGGGTCCGGGTGGTTATGGTTTGGTTTTGATCTCCGGACATCATCGTAAAGAAATTTCGGAAGGTTTCCGTTTAACAACCAACAACAGAATGGAATTGCTGAGTGTGATTGTCGGGTTAGAGACGTTAAAAAATCCGGGAAGTCATATTACCATCTATTCCGACTCGAAATATGTTGTTGATGCTGTAGAAAAGAAATGGGTATTTGGCTGGGAGAAAAAAGATTTCCATCAAAAAGCCAATCCTGATTTGTGGAAACGGTTTTTAGTCATTTACCGCAAACACCATGTTCGTTTTGTGTGGGTGAAAGGTCACGCCACCAACAAAGAAAATAATCATTGCGATGAGCT
>JBEGUX010000190.1:0-10971 GCA_041178685.1 Bacteroidota bacterium | reverse complement strand
CGATGCCGACTGAATAATCTTCATAATTGAAACGGCCGTCGGATTGGAGAGATCCTTGATAAATTCAGGCATTTGTTCTACAGATACTTCGAAAAGTGCCGCAGCAATAGCGGTTCCAATTACCGTGAACAAGGTAGTCATCACCAGAATTGAGCCAACAGTGATCAAAAGCTTCGAATATGGACTGTTTTCCTGCCAGATTGCCTTGAGCTTCATAATGTCGTAAATTTGCTGCAAGATAATGGATTTCAGTAAGTGGTAGGTCGGGTGGTTGCGGATCCTGTTATCGTACAAAAGTAATCTCGTAAATAAGTGCATGATCGGTTCGATAAAACTCCCTGAATTTCCGCTGCTTCTCGCGCCAATGGAGGATGTGAGCGATCCGCCATTTCGGTATGTCTGCAAGTTGAATGGCGCAGATATGATGTATACGGAATTTATTTCGAGTGAAGGATTGATTCGTGATGCGGCAAAAAGTTTGCAAAAACTCGATGTTTTTGAATACGAACGTCCAATCGGTATTCAACTCTTTGGTGGAACGATTGACTCTATGCGCGAAGCTGCATTAATTGCGGAGGCGGCTCACCCTGATCTTATCGATATTAATTACGGCTGTCCGGTGAAAGCGGTGGCCTGCAAAGGAGCCGGTGCAGCATTGCTGCAGGATATTCCAAAGATGGTGAAGATGACCGAAGAGATGGTTAAGGCAGTCAAACTTCCGGTAACTGTTAAAACACGTCTTGGCTGGGATGAATCGACAAAAAACATTGTTGATGTGGCGGAGCGTTTACAGGATATTGGAATTGCAGCACTGACTATTCATGGCCGCACACGTAAACAGATGTATAAAGGTCCTGCGGATTGGACATTGATAGGAGCGGTAAAAAATAATCCGCGCATGCGAATTCCTATTTTTGGGAATGGCGATGTGGACTCGCCGGAAGTAGCACTCGATATGCGCAATCGGTACGGTGTTGATGGTGTAATGATTGGACGTGCAAGTATTGGTTATCCGTGGATCTTCCGGGAGATACGTCATTACATTACCACCGGAAAATATCTTCCTCCGCCAACGATCACCGAGCGAGTCGATATGTGTCGCGCACACTTTATGAAATCAATCGAGTGGAAGCTCGGGCGCTTAGGTATTTTTGAAATGCGCCGACATTATAGTAATTACTTCAAAGGACTTGATCACTTCAAAGATTATCGTACACGGCTAGTAACTTCTGAGTCAGCGGATGAAATTCATAGCATCCTTGATGAAGTCAAGGATCGTTACGAGTTGCAATTCCAGGAGAAGAATTAAAAATCAGTTTAGCCGGATCAGCTTTTTAGTAATTCGCTCATCGCCGCTGATAATTTCAACGAAATAAATTCCCGGGTGAAGTACTAGTGTATTCAATCTAAATTCTTGTTTGCTAATTCCCTTTTCTTCCCAAACCGTCGCACCGTTGAGTTCATGAATGCGGATATGATCGATCTCGCGTCCGCGTGCTCTGATCGTAATATTCTCCGTTGCCGGATTAGGAAATACATCAAAAGCTAAACTCATGGAGAGCTCTTGAACGGATGACGGAGCCTCTTCGAATCTAACAACGCCTTGTTGTCCGGTGCCGCACCACACCACACCATTACGTTCCACAGCAACACCGTAAACGATATCGTCCGGCATCGCAGAGTTTTGTGTGTTCCAATAGTAGTAATCGTTATTTTCACGTTTGATCAATCCTTTGTCAAACGAACCGATCCAAAAATTCTGTAAGGAATCAGCAACGAGTGTTGTTAGTGAATTGGATGGAATTAGCGAAGTAGAGGTGTTGTAGGCAAATGCAGAATTGTTGAAAAAGCGAACAAGGGCACCTGCGGGACAAGCACTCCATTTGATATTTGCAGGGTCAATGATTATTCCGGTAACCGTATTATCAGGAAACGTATTATTATAAATCCCATACGCAGTAAATGCAGTGTCAACCATTTTTACAAAACCACCATTAATTGTACCGAGCCAACGGACGGAATCGTTTTCAATAGTAATTACAGCGATATTATCGACGGGGATCGTAGAATTGGAAATATTATAAATTGTCCACTGGCTTCCGTCATAAAAATTCAGTCCGTTGATGGTACATATCCAGGCATGATCAAACCGGTCGATTGTAATACTTCGCACATAGTCGGACGAGATTCCTGAATTAGTGAGCGTTAAATTGGACCAATTACTTCCATCAAAAATACACACACCGCCATTCTGGGTAGAAATCCACGCACGGTGCTGTGAGTCGAAGGCTACATGTTTAATCGAATTATCCGTTAATCCTGAATTAGTTGTTTGATAGACTGTCCATGAAGTATCGTTATAAACCGCAAGACCGTAATCAGTACTGAACCATTTTCTCCCCAGCCAGTCGATGGCAATATGGCGACAAGTATTATCGGGGAGTGGTGAGTTGAAGCGTGTGAATTGTTGAAACGAAGGCTGTGCGATTACCTGAAGAGTAGAAAAAAAACAGAACATAATCAGGATGAATCGTGCTCTGAATAAACAAACAATGGGAGATACCATGGAGTAAATATTTTTATGCAGCGAAAGATACATTTCGTCAATGAATATTAAGTGACAAAAGTTAATTATGCGATAAAAAAAACGGCCTGTCCGAAGAGCAGGCCGTTTTATATTTCAGTATAAATTGATTATTGGATAATCAATTTGTGGTAATAGTTTTTGTTGTCGGAAAGAATGTGCACACTGTATACGCCACGAGCAATTCCGCTGACATCAAACGAGGTTTGGTAACTGGAAGAAGCTCCCGGAGTAATTGATTTCACAGCAACTAAGTTGCCAATCGCATCGATCAGCTCAACTTTCAATGTAGCTGATCCGCTATTTTCAAAAGAAACATTCACCAACTGTCCGGCAGGATTTGGATAGACTTTTAGAGAACGGATTTCAGCAACTTCCGCGATAGTGTTGGGCGATTCAATCACTGCGGTGACAGGAACGCGAGAGCTGGTACAGGAGTTATCCGGCAAGCGGATATCCCAATTATAGAAGAAGTAGTAATAGTTGGCACCCGCTGTTGTTCCGGTGATCGAGCAGAAGTTGTCGATAGTGAACGGGAATCCAACGGCTGTGCCCGGATTGTTACGGTACAATTCTCCGCCGGTGCGTGTCAGCTGATAACCCGTTCCCGGGGTGATGTTGAAATCAATCACAACGGTATTTAATCCGGCAACTACGTTTACAACGGCAGATTGTATGGTGGTGCCGTTAGCATCTTCAAGGACGATGGTGCGTGTACCTGCTGTTTGCGCATATACATCTACAGCATGTAACGTGAATGGATTCAAGCAATCAAAGATCAGAGCTTGATTAGCATTAGAAGAGCTTCCTCCGCCAACTGCAGTGTTGTTGGCAGGACCAAGTGTAAACTGCTGTCCGGCATGAGTGACTACATCTTCCACATAATAAGTGGTAGTGTTGTTGATGAATGGCGTTGTGAATGAAGACCCAAGTCCCATCTGTGTTCCTCCGCTTGGTGCATCCCACCAGCTGAGCGAACCACTTCCTGTTGCACTAAGCAATGCAGTTCCAGGAGTTGTGATGGTGTCATTCACCCCAATAGGATCGGCTGGAGGAGCGAAGACATTGATGTTTACAGGCAAACTAACACCGCTGCCACACGCGTTGGTGACATTTACCGTATAGGTTCCTGTTTGATCAACAGTAATAGCAGCACTTGTATCGCCGGTTACCCACTGATAGGTTACACCTGGCAATGAACTTCCTGCGGTGATCGTGACGCTTTCGCCCTGACAAAGGTTCAACTGTGAGCCGGAGATTCCCAGTGATATCGGAGTAGTTGCCGGGTTAGGCTCCTGGCGGCTGATTACAACCGGAGCTGCGTAGACGTTGTTGTTTTCGTATTCCTCCAGAAAAAATCCATTTGGATCTACTTCGGTGACAACCCAATAGTCGCCATTGCAGGTTCCGGCAGGAATATCAATCCACATGCCGTCGAGACTTGTCCAGTAGATATCAAGGTAACCGGAACTGATACCTTGAACACTTGGTGAGCAGTTGTACTGTCCGCCGCCCAAACCATAGTTAGGAAAATCGCTTGCATTATTTAACGGATTACCCGCGGTGTCAAGACAGTGATCGGTGTAGTTCGCCCCATCACACTCGCCATAGTCCATCACACAAAAGGCAAGTTTAGTACCGCTGCCAACCATTGGCCAGTTGAGCGGATTGGGCTCTAAGGTATCACGAGTACGCAATGTATAGGTACCCCAATTGTCGACGTGCATATGACCATGCGTCGGGTGGTAAGTCATCGTTCCGGCCGGACGATCATAGTAAGTCATGTTGTTACCACTCTTGTGATAGATACGCTGGTTAATAATGATGCGCGGATAAGAAATTCCATCCGGACAAATCGAAGGAGCTGTTCCTACAAAGGTATCGGTGCCGCAAACGAATATATTTGTCGTGCGCAGTTCGAGAGGACCGTGTCCGGTATTTGGTGTTGACACTGAAATTTTCAATCGACCATTGTCAACGCCGTTGCCTGTCTGAGAATATTCAATAATACCGTAGGTAGCATCGTATTGATAAAAAGGCGGATGTCCGATTTCGATATCCGGTAAAAGATCACAATCTGTTTGTGTGGCATCTTTACACTGACAACCGGTTGCATTGGTAGTTGTACATTGTGAAAAAGCATTGTTGATGCCGGCGATGACCAGCAATACTAAGAGTACTGTTTTTTTCATGGTTTGGAATTAGGTAAGGAATCTTATGCCAGCATAAGCATAGCTTAGAAAATTACAAAATCGTTGATTATTATAGGATTATATCTGTCCAATATTTGTTTAGTCCAACTAAATATAAAAATAATACAATCATTTGAAGAGTCCTATTAATAAAAACAGAACGAATTAAGATCTTATAATTATTAGTTATCTTAAACACAGCATGCAATTGAAAGTTTTTGGTTTAACAATAAAGGCGGTAACATGGAAGAAGTTGTTGGCGCATAGTTGTTTTATCTTCTTTTTGATTTTATTGGCACATAACGTCGGCGCGCAAGAACCGGTATATCGACAATTTACGGTAAGAGATGGATTACCGAGTGATGTTATTTATTCGGCGGTACAAGATGACCAGGGATTTATGTGGTTTGGTACAGATGCAGGTGTCGTGCGTTATGATGGGAAAAATTTTCAAAAATTTTCAGTCAATGATGGAATACCTGATAATGACATATTAAAATTATTTAAAGACAGTAAAGGACGTATTTGGTTCCTATCACTGAATGGAAAATTATCCTTCTACTACAATGGTGAAATTCATAATGCCGCCAACGACCCACTAGTGCCCAAGGAGCGGTCTAAAGGTGGACTTATATCTGCACATGAAGATAAAAACGGTGGACTATGGTTTGGTGGACTCGCCAATAACATTGTTTTGATTCGTACTGACAGTACTTTCAGCAACTTTCTTAATGACTCTCTCCCCAATTCGAATAGTCTTTTATCGCAGGTCAACTTTTTAGAGCCCTCGCCCGGTGTTATTTATGCCAATGCCGGCCGATTGATGTTTGATTATAATCATACCACACTCAAAGGCAAGCGCGTGCCTTTTTTTGATTCTTTCAGTAACGATTATAGGTTTTTGGACCTGAGCAATGGCAAATTCATCGTAGTTGACAATGGCCGCATTGTTGAGGGGGCTAAAAATAGGATTGTTAATGAGACCAAATTATCCAATTGTAGTATAGACCACACAACAAGAGTTAGTGTTGATAATGACGGAAGCATTTGGGTAATGAACTCAAACAAAGAGAATCTCTTCTATAAAAAAAATAAATCAGGATTCGACAGCGGAATTCAAATGTTCGATGGACTTCACGTAAGTCAAGTATATCCAGATAAGGAAGGGAATGATTGGGTTTGTACAAACGGCGATGGATTGTTGCTGCTTAGCTATAATAAAGGCATCATTACCAGAATGAAACTTGGTGCTGGAGAAAATCCCGCAATTCCCTGTCTTTATAAAGAAGCAAACGGAAAACTCTTGGTAGGCACAGAAAGTGGTTGGGTTTATCGTATTTCAAAAAACGAGATAGATTCCGTTTTTATGAGGTCTAACTCAATGCGAGTGAACAGGGTGCTTGATATGGTTGTTGATGCAAAAGGAAACTTGTTTTGTGCTTGCGACCGAGGACTTTATGTTGTTGAATTAAATTCAAATGGTCGATTTGGAATTCCTAAGCGTGTCTTTGGTAAAAATGGAGAGGCTCATGAATCTTTTAAGGCAATAACTATTGATCAGCACGGCGTTATATATACGAGCAATCGTGTTTTTATAGCCAGAGTATTGAGGGATAGTAATGGAACTTTTAAAATCGATGATCCGCTTTTTTATTCCGGAAGAACCTATGCGCTTAACTTTGATAATTCAAATAAGCTTTGGTTTGAACAATTTGAAAGGCTTAATTACATTCAAGATCAAGTAACAACTCCATTAACTGACTTAGATTCACTTTTTCTTGGTAAAATAACTGACATTAAAAATAGTTCCAATCAGCAGCTACTTGTCGCAACCTTTGGTAAAGGATTACAAGTGCTTCGTGATAATAAAAAGTATGCTACTATTGATATTACTTCCGGCCTCAGTTCTAACTATTGTAGAAGGTTATATATTAAAGGAAATGAATGGTTTGTTGCAACTACAAACGGCTTGAATATAATTTTATGGGACGGGAAATCTGTTAAAAGTTTGGTGTCTTATACAGAATCCGATGGACTATTATCAAATGAGATTTTAGATGTAGTCGCCTTCGACTCTTTAATAGTAATGGCAACTCCTTTAGGGTTATGTTTTTTAGATCGAAAAATTGAGAAAACTACAGACAGACCTCCGGGAATTATTATTACAACTGTGCTACTAAATAATAAGCCCGTTTTTTCTATTGATGAATTAGAATTAGCGAAGTCTTCAGATAAAATAAAAATTAGTTTCATTGCCCCAGAGTTCCTGGCTCCCGATAAAATAAATTATGAATACCGGCTAAATGAAAACGAAAATTGGGAAAGGGCTCCAATTAATGAAATGGAACTTACTAGTTTGATTCCCGGAGATTATATTTTTCAAGTGCGCGCCAGAAAATATAATTCCGATTGGTCAGCTCCGAGTGAAGTTCGTTTCCGTATAGCTGCTCCATTTTATGATACATTACTATTTAAGCTGTTTTTAGGTGGATTAATGGTTTCTATCGGCTTTTATTTATTCCGCCGGATTGCATCGCAAAAATTAAAAAAGCAATTGCGCCAATTAGAACAACAACAAATGATTGAAGCCGAGCGTCGACGTATCAGTGCGGACGTGCACGATGATTTTGGTGCGGACTTGACACAACTTGTGCTCTTGAGCCGCTTAGCCAAAAAGAAAACGGACAAGGAGGAGATTATCGACAAAATTGAAACTGCTTCACTTGGAGTTATTACAAAAATGAATGAGATCATATGGGCACTTAATCCTTCCAATGATTCACTACCGCACTTGGCATCTTATTTACGAAAGCTTTCCTACGAATTCAGTGATAATAGCGGCATTACTATCGATTTTCAAACTAAAGGAGAATTTCCGGAAATAATGTTGTCGGCTGCGCTCCGAAGAAATATATACCTGATTTTTAAAGAATCAACACGAAACATTATCCAACACGCTAGCGCAACTAGAGTAATGGTTAATTTCCAATGCGATGTCGACCATCGTCTCCTACTAATGTCAATAAAGGACAATGGTACCGGGTTCAATACGATGGCAAAAGCGGAATATGGAAACGGTTTACAAAACATGAGAAAAAGAGCAGAGGAGATTAATGCAACGCTTATATTTAATGAACTCATTGACGGTGGAACAGAAATCGATCTTATAGTGACTATTCCTGATTAATTTATTTTTTTACTCTTGATTTACTATGAATAAAGACTCAAAAATTAACGTTGCTTTCATTGATGATCATCACGGCATTAGAGAAGAAGTCTTGCAATTGTTGGAATCCGATCCTTCAATTCAAGCAAAGGGTTACGAGTCGGCAGAAGAAGCTTTGAAGTCATTTATGGAAAAAGTACCGGATGTCGTACTGATGGATATAAATCTGCCGGGCAAAGATGGTATAACATCAACTCGTATTATTAAAAACCTTTTTCCGGCATCCAATGTGATGATGTGCACGATTTATGAGGATGATGAAAAGATTTTTAATGCTTTAGCAGCCGGTGCAAGTGGTTATATCCTGAAAAGTTCGGCAGGACAAGAACTCGTAGATGCAATACATACAATAATAAACGGTGGTGCTCCAATGAGTCCTGCAATTGCACGACGTGTGGTATCTTCATTCCAACAGGCGCCGGAAAAAAACCATGAAACCGGTTTTAGTCTTACAAACCGGGAAAATGAAATTCTTGATCTGCTCGCACAAGGATTTAGAAACAAAGATATTGCGGATAAATTATTTGTGAGCGTAAACACCATCCGCACACATATTTATAACATTTACGAAAAACTGCACGTCAAAAACCGGATTGAAGCGCTGAATAAAACCGGACGAAATGGAAGAGTCTAATCCTTGAGTAATTAGGGGTTCAAAGTCGTACTTTAATCGTATTGTTGAAACAAACGCCAAACGTCAATTTTGACCCTTGGTTAATTGCATTTTGATCTAATGTCAAATCGCAGTTATCCATTTTTGATTAGACATGGCCCCGATGCTCCAAGGGGTCATGTTTTTCACTCTGCAAGCAATTCATTGACGAATGCTTCAAACTCCTTCTTGTAAGCTATAAAATCATCGCCTGTTGCCGGACCGGAAAATCCGGTGTGTATTTTTCTTACGTCTCCTTTTTTATCGATGATGAGACTCGTTGGGTAAGCTAAAATCTTACTAATCATCGGCAACTTCGCGGAGGCTGAATCGCGATTAGAACTTCCGCCAAACACAACAGGATATTCAATCTGCATACGTTGCTGAAACCGGTTGATGCTGTTCCACACTTTCACACTATCCGTTGTTCGTTCAAAATCAATTGCGATAACCCGAACACCAAGTGCTGAATTCCGCTGCAGCCATTCGTTGAGATACGCGCTTTCATCCAGACAATTCGGACACCAGGTTCCCATCAGCTGAACAACTACCACATTATTTTTTAAAAATGGATCTTTCATCGTCCATATTTTTCCGCTTGCATCCGGAAATGCGAAATCAAATTTTTGTGATCGCTCTTTTATGTACGTTAATGAATTTGGATCGGGCAGACTGGCTGAATCATTACGATAAGCGGTCCAGGTATCGAATCCTGTTTTACCGGAATAAAATGTTCCACGCAAGGAACCATCAGCTTGCACTTGCGCACTGTAGCGCATGATGAATACTCCGTTGAATGTGGACACAGTTACTTGATCACCGCTAATCTCACCGTCAAGATATCGATGATCACCGGTGACGGTCAACACTGAACCAGTAACTCGATTTCCGGTTTGTGTGAATACGGCCACGTTGGAGCGATCAATACCTTCTTCGTTATCAAACACCAATTGCCACCGCCCACTCAAATTGATTTTCGGAGGAGCCGGATTTTGAAAGAAACGGTAATTAAAATTCTTCAGCGCACGGAAGTAATAAATATTGTTGGAAGTTTTGGCAAGATTTATATACTCACCAGATAGTATTTCACCCAAATTCACGAAACGTAATTCTGCATCATAGTAAGGAAACCGGGCAAAGATGGAATCGTTTGAAAAACGGATATCTGTCAGCGTAATTTTTTCCGCAGCATTTTCAATGCTGATTTCTCCGCCTTTAGTAACAATCGTAAAACCAAGATTGGTTGAGTCGTTTAATTGTAAGTCGGCATGCCACCGCCCATCTTCCAATAAACTTTGAGCATTCATTGATAGCGAAACTATCAGTCCAATCAAAAAGAGTAATTTCTTCATTCTGCTAAAATAAAAAAAGCAACCCTAAGGTTGCTTTTTTACCATATAAATCGTGCAAATCAGATGTCAAACTTGATACCCTGCGCCAACGGCAGGCTAGTAGAGTAATTGATTGTATTCGTCTGACGGCGCATGTAGGCTTTCCAGGCATCCGATCCGGACTCGCGTCCGCCGCCGGTTTCTTTTTCGCCGCCGAAAGCACCGCCGATTTCAGCACCGCTCGTACCAATGTTCACGTTGGCAATACCGCAATCGCTTCCCTCGCAGGAGAGGAACTGTTCCATCTCGCGCATGTTGGAGGTAAAGATAGCGGAGGATAATCCTTGCGGAACATTATTCTGCATCGCAATCGCCTCATCAACAGTTTTATATTTCATCACGTATAAAATCGGCGCAAAAGTTTCTTCCTGCACAATTTTATAGGAGTTACTGGCTTCAATGATGCAAGGTTTAACGTAACAGCCACTTTCATATTCAGCACCTGTAAGCACACCGCCTTCAACGATAACACGACCACCTTCTTTCTTGGCATGTTCAATGGCATCGAGATATTGCTGAACGGCACCTTTGTCAATCAGCGGGCCAACGTGGTTAGCAGCATCCAGCGGATTACCGATCTTCAATTGTCCGTAGGCATTTTTCAATACTTGCAGCGTCTTATCGTAAACGCTTTCGTGAACAATCAGGCGGCGCGTTGTGGTACAACGCTGTCCTGCGGTACCAACAGCGCCAAATACGGTTCCAACCAATACCATGTTCAAATCTGCATGTTCAGAAACAATAATAGCATTGTTGCCGCCCAGCTCAAGAATCGTTTTCCCGAATCGTTCGGCTACAGTACTTGCTACGCGACGACCAATTCGAGTGGAGCCGGTGAAAGAAATCATCGGAACGCGAGCATCGTTGTTCATACGATCACCAACATGATTACCTACGAGCAAACAGCTTACGCCTTCCGGAACATT
>JBEGUX010000189.1:0-3184 GCA_041178685.1 Bacteroidota bacterium | reverse complement strand
TATGCCGAAAAGGATACAATTGTAGTTATCATTGATATTTTCAGAGCTACCTCAGCAATTTGCACTGCGTTTGAATGGGGAGCCGAAAAGATTATTCCTGTGGCAACAGTAGAAGAGGCGCGCGAATGGAAGGCAAAAGGCTATCTGACCGGAGCCGAACGTGACGCTGTGCAAGTGGAAGGATTTGATTTTGGAAACTCACCGTATCATTATATGGATGAGCGAATAAAAGGGCAAACGTTAGTCATCACCACTACCAACGGAACACAAGCTATTGAAGTATCCCGTGATGCTCATCAGGTTGTCATCGGGTCATTTTTAAATATTGACGCTTTGTGTGATTATCTTGTTGAACAACAAAAAAACATCTTATTGCTTTGCTCCGGTTGGAAGAATAAATTCAATTTGGAAGATTCGATATTTGCAGGAGCAGTAATGGAAGAAATCTCGAAGCGATCATCCGATTTCTGGCACGGCGATGCTTGCCTTGCTTTAAAGTATTTGTACCAGATGGCGTACAAGGATCCTGTCAAGTTTCTGAATTATTCCTCGCACAAAGAGCGCCTGGCAAAATTGAACCTAAAGAAGGACATCAAATTTTGTCTTACACCTAACCAAACCACTGTCATTCCCATTCTGCGAAACGGAGCTTTGGAGCGGCTATAATTTTCCCGCATTTATTGATTGTTAAACATGCTCAGAGCGTTGATCTTGCAGCATGCGTTTATTTATTATTTGTTTACTGTTAATGCTTATAGACTTTAGTGTCAAAGCATGGGGTTTTTGGGCGCATCAGCGTATTAATTACATGGCTTGTTTCACGTTGCCACCGGAACTATTCGGGTTCTACAAGCCGAACATCGATTACGTATTCGAACATGCTGTTGATCCCGACAAGCGGCGGTATTCTGATCCCAACGAAGCACCTCGACATTTTATGGACCTGGATCGTTACGGTGGCGTAGATAGTGTTCCTCACCGCTGGAAGGAAGCAGCCGAAAAATATTCTGAGGATACTTTAATGGAGCACGGTATTGTGCCATGGGCAATTCAGCGATTTTATTATTCACTGGTGCGCGCATTTGCTGAAAAGGATCGCGAGAAAATACGTTACTATTCAGCAGCACTCGGTCATTATGTAGGCGATGCTCATGTTCCTTTACATTGCACCAAAAATTATAACGGTCAGCTTACCGGACAGAAAGGAATTCATGGATTTTGGGAATCGCGATTGCCGGAGCTATTTGGTAGCGGATTCGATTTTTCGCCGGGCCCTTGTCATTATCTAAGCGATCCACTGGAAACGGCTTGGGGCATTTTAAAGGAAAGTTCTGCCGCTGTTGATTCTGTACTCACCTTTGAGCGTCGGCTCGACAGTTTGACGATGGCTGATCTCAAATTCGCCTTTGAAGATCGTGGCACTACCACGATGAAAACGTATTCCAAAGAGTATTCAGCACGATATTACCAGTTGCTCGACGGACAAGTAGAACGGCGAATGTATGCAGCCATACATCGTGTTGGTTCGTATTGGTATTCTGCTTGGATCGACGCCGGGCAGCCACAACTTTCTAAGGACCAATACAACGACACACTACATACTATTTCAGATGTTGAGACGGAAATGGTATCCGGGAAAATTTTAAAAGAAAGAATTTGTGATGAAAGCCACTGACTACTTCTTACGGATGATCGTTTGCTTGCGATTAGGACCAACAGAAACAATCGAAATTGGTACGTGCAGTTGTTCTTCCAGCCAAGCTATGTAAGCAGATAACTCTTTAGGAAATCTCTCCTCAGCGTCAATTCCTGTTAGATCGGTTTTCCAGCCTGGAAGCGAAGTGTAAATAGGCTTAACGTCAATGTTGACAATGTCGTACGGCATGAAGTCCATTTTTTCGCCGTTGATTTCGTAATGCGTACAAACTTGAATAGAATCGAAATCACTTAAGACATCCGGCTTGGTCATCGTCAAATCGGTCACCCCGTTGATCATGATGGCATAACGAAGTGCCGGTAAATCCAGCCAACCGCAGCGGCGCGGGCGGCCTGTTGTAGCACCGAACTCATTTCCTGCTTTTCGTATTGCTTCGCCGGTGGCGTCGTTTAGTTCTGTAGGGAACGGACCGCTTCCTACACGAGTGCAATACGCTTTGAAAATACCATACACTTTTTTGATATGACGAGGAGCGACGCCCAATCCGGTGCAGGCACCGGCAGTAATGGTATTGGATGAGGTAACAAATGGATAAGAACCGAAATCGATGTCAAGCAGTGAGCCTTGAGCGCCTTCAGCGAGGATGCTGCGATGTGATTTAATAAAATCATTAATCAAATGCTCACTATCTACCAAGTTCAACGTACGCATGAAATCGATGGCCGCAAAAAAGTCAGCTTCCAACTCTGCGAGAGCAGTAGTTGCGTAATTCATCGAGCGAAGAAGATCAGCATGCTTTTGCCTGAGTTTCTCATAACGGGATTTAAAATCAGGCGATTCAATGTCGCCAACACGCAAACCGTTTCGTCCTGTTTTGTCCATATAGGTAGGACCAATTCCACGCAACGTGGAGCCGATTTTTTCAGCACCTTTCAAAGCCTCTGAAGCTGCATCCAGTAAACGGTGGGAGGGAAGAATAAGGTTGGCTTTACGGGAGATGAATAAACGTTCCGCAACCGGAACATTCATTTTCAATAGTGCGTCGATCTCTTTTTTTAAAGTAACAGGATCGATGACTACACCGTTTCCTACCACGTTGATCGTTTCATCGCGAAAAATTCCGGATGGAATAGTATGCAGAACATGCTTGATGCCTTCAAATTCGAGCGTGTGACCGGCATTAGGTCCTCCCTGAAAACGCGCAACCACATTATATTGCGGCGTAAGAACATCAACAATTTTTCCTTTTCCTTCATCGCCCCACTGGAGGCCAAGTAATACGTCTACAGACATGATGATAAGTGTTCCGGACAATTGCCGGTAAAGAGTAATGGGTAAAAACAATACATCCCTGCTTGAGGGACTATTGGATCAAAAAACTCAGGCTTGGAAATGACGGGCAGCACTGGTAAGGTCTTCAGCGATGGTGAAAACAGTATTGAGCTTGGTGATAATCAACAATTCCATGATCTTATCGTTGATATTGCATATCGTTGTTTCACCACCATTTTTGCGGCTTTTCGTAAC
>JBEGUX010000188.1:0-15879 GCA_041178685.1 Bacteroidota bacterium | reverse complement strand
GTACCTATTGATGCTTCCTACCACATGTACGAACGAAGAAAAGACGTAGGAACGCCGGTTGATGTTGCTGTTGTGCAACCGAACATCGATCCATATAACGAAAAATTCAACGGAACATCGGATGATCAATTGAGCAAACAATTGCAACTCGCTTCCACTGTTGTAGATAGTCAAACTCAATTTATTATTGGCCCTGAGACAGCATTACCGGATGGAATCTGGGAAGAGGAATTAGCGCAGCATCCTCACACCCAAAAAATCCGTAAGTTCTTAGGTGCTTTTCCCGGATTGAATATGATAACCGGCGTTACTACTTTCAAGCGTTATGTCAATGGCGAGAAGCCATCTCTGACGGCACGCAAATTTAAAAACGCAGACAGTTACTACGACGTTTACAATAGTGCCATCCTACTCGACAGCTCTGATCTTTTACAGGTTTATCACAAATCTAAACTAGTTCCCGGAGTTGAGAAGATGCCTTATCCACAAATCTTTGGCTTTCTTGAAAAATTTGCGATTGAATTAGGTGGAACTTCCGGTAGTTTAGGCGTTCAGACCAATCGATCCAACTTTATAAGTCGTTCGGGAATTCAAGTGGCACCTGCCATTTGTTATGAATCTATATACGGCGATTTCATGTCGGGCTATGTTCGCAACGGTGCGCAGTTCATCGCAGTTATTACCAATGACGGCTGGTGGGGAAATACGCCCGGTTATCGCCAGCACATGAATTATGCCCGGTTACTGGCTATCCAATTCCGTAAATCGGTAGCTCGCTCAGCCAATACAGGTATTTCTTGTTTCATCAATCAACGAGGTGATGTTATCCAAAAAACCAATTGGTGGGAGGCCGATGCCATTCGCAATACGGTTTATCTGAACGACAAAGTGACCTTTTACGCACGTTTTGGAGATTATTTAGGATTTGTTGCCGCATTCATTTCCATCAGTTTCTTTGTTTTCATCCTGCTAAAGAGGATGTTACGATTGGTGTAGAGCAGCTTCACTAAAGGTGAATATCTTTGCGACACAACTATCCGATTTGACTTGAGTTGATTTCAAACTGAACTTTGCGAAACGACTTTTGTTGTAGGAGCATAGCTGATTTGAAGGCGAATTAACCACCTTACTTTCCATAGTAAATTTCCATCATGAGCGAATTAAAAACCGGCATTCTTTTAGTGAATCTGGGCACACCAGACAGCCCTTCCACCGGCGACGTACGAAAATACCTCCGCGAATTTCTTAGTGATCCGAGAGTAGTTGACATCAATGCTATAGGACGTTTTTTATTGGTCAATTTAATCATTGCTCCTTTTCGCGCTCCGAAATCAGCCAAGCTATATAGTGAAGTTTGGACCGACAAAGGTTCTCCACTCCTGCTCTACACCATTCAACAAAAAGAAGCTCTTGCACAACTGCTTGGCCCGGAGTACAAGGTTGAATACGCTATGCGTTACCAGTCGCCATCGATGGAATCTGTACTGGAGAAATTCAAGCAACCGGTTTACAAGAAAATAAAAGTAATTCCGTTGTTTCCCCAATATGCTTCTGCTACCACGGGCTCCGTTCATCAGAAAGTAATGGATATTGTTTCCAAATGGGAGATAGTTCCGGAAATTGAATTCATCAATAGCTTTTGCGATGATCCGGACATGATCCGGATTTTCGCCGATCGCGGACGTGCTTTGAATATTAAAAACCACGATCATATTATTTTCAGTTTTCACGGCCTTCCTAAACGTCAGATTCGTAAGGGCGATTGCTTTAATCATTGCTTGAAAGATAATTGCTGTGATACGCTCACCGAGAAAAATGCTTTTTGTTACAGTGCACAATGCCACAAGACGGCTCATTTAATTGCAGCTGAGCTTGGACTTTCACGCGAACACTATTCCATCAGTTTTCAGTCGCGACTGGGACGAGATCCATGGATACAACCGTATTCAGATGAGATCATCAAGCAGCGGGCAAAAGCCGGCGACAAGCGTCTGCTCATCTTTGCTCCGGCCTTCGTCAGCGATTGCCTGGAAACCATCCATGAAATCGGCGTTGAATACGATGAACTCTTCCACAAACATGGTGGCGAAAAGGTGACACTGGTTCCCAGCCTGAATGACCATCCTGAATGGACGAATGTACTGGCTAAAATGGCGCGTAATTAATCGGTCCTATTGCAACAATTTCCACCACAGATCGACTTACTTTTTAGCATCTTTGTAATCGATCATCATGGTAAATCGGAAAACGATAAAGCTACCCTTTTCGCTGCCAATTGAGGGGCTTGCAGTGTGGTGTTCTCAATTTGCTCATTTTCAATTACTGGATTCTAATACCGGCAAGACCGGCCAGCAAGAAAAATATTCGGAATATGATTTCTTGCTTGCTGCTGATGCCGTAAAAGTAATCACACCAACAACTGATCATTTTGAAACACTAAGGCAGTTTCGGCAAGAGCAGCAGGATTGGCTATTTGGTCATCTTAGTTATGACCTGAAAGAGCCACTTACAGGAATTACATCTCCTCAAAAAGACCGGATTGAATTTCCATTGCTTTCTTTTTTCATACCACGCTATGTAATTGTTGGGAAAAACTCCGGAGTGGATATTCATTACTTAACAGAATTTGACGATGAAGCTTCTATCCATAAAATCATTGAAGATTTAAAGCAAGGCGAATTGCAGCAAGAAGTCCAATCGCCCGCAATAACACTGAAAGCGAAAGTTTCCAGAGAAAATTATGTACTCAAGGCAGAAAAGTTTTTGCAGCACATTCGTCGAGGTGATATTTACGAGGCCAACTATTGTATTGAATCGTATGCTACCGGTCAACCAATTAGTCCGGTGCATACTTTTTTAAAATTGAATGCTATTTCGCCAATGCCAAGTAGCGCATTTTACCGGTTCAATGATAAATATTTGTTATGTGCCAGTCCGGAACGCTTTTTAGCCAAGCGTGGACAAAAACTGATTTCCCAGCCGATCAAAGGAACTATCCGACGTGGAACAACTGAGCAGGAAGATCAAACATTCATTCAACGATTAAAAAATGATCCCAAGGAGCAATCGGAAAATGTGATGATCACCGACCTGGTTCGAAATGATCTTTCAAGGGTTGCTATACGCGGAAGTGTGATGGTCGAAGAATTGATGGCGGTAAAAACATATCCGCGAATTCATCAACTGGTAACGACCATCAGCGCAAAGCTGTCAGATGATAAGTCATGGACAACTGCGATAGCTGAGGCGTTTCCAATGGGCTCAATGACAGGAGCGCCGAAACGACGGGCTCTAGAAATTATAGATGAACTGGAAGATAGTCGACGCGGACTTTATTCGGGCAGTGTCGGCTACATCCGGCCGGATGGCGATTTTGATTTCAATGTCGTGATACGAAGCATTCAATACGATAGTCAATCGCAACAAATTTCTGTTATGGCGGGAAGTGCATTGACTGCCGGATGTGATCCTGAAAAGGAGTACGAAGAATGTTTGCTGAAGATGGCGACCATGCACGCAGCACTAACCTAATAATTTGATAACACCGGCAATCCGTTTCAAGCCGGCAATTTGCTACCTTAGCCATCATGGTTTCCCTGAAAAAACGCATGGACGAATTCATGCAGTCGAATCACTTGCATACCGACGGTAAGCCGGTGTTGCTTGCTGTAAGCGGCGGTATCGACTCAATGGTGCTTGCTACACTTTTCAAGCAGGGGAAAATTCCGTTTGGTGTAGCCCATATCAATTTTAGTTTACGTAGAAAGGAGTCTGATGATGATGCACGATTTGTAAGGGCATGGGCCAAAAAGAATCGACGACCTTATTTCGAACTTAAAGCAGACACGAAGGCTTATGCCAAAAAACATAAACTATCAACGCAGGAAGCGGCAAGAGAAATACGGTATGCATGGTTAAAAGAAATTGCTGCCAACAATGAATATGCTTCCATTGCTACTGCCCATCAATTGAACGATTCCATTGAAACTTTTTTCATCAATTTATTGCGCGGCACGGGAATTCAAGGGCTTGCTGGCATTCCGGTTCAAAATGGAACTATAATTCGTCCGTTACTTTTTGCCACACGGGAAGAAATCACAAAGTTCGCAACAAAGCATGGAGTACAATTTCGCGAAGACTCTTCCAATCGCAAAGATGATTACTTACGTAATAAAGTCCGGCACCATTTAATTCCGCTGTTGCATAAACTCCAACCCGCCTTTACCGCAGTTCAATCGGATACGATGGAGCGATTACGGTTTTCGGCTAAACGGCAGGACGAAAGAATGCAGCAGCTCCACCGACTTCTACTGAATGAAAAAGATAGCATAAAGACCATCTCTATTCCAGAAGTATTGGAATTTGAGCAACCTGGAACGCTTTTGAAAGAACTGCTCAAACAAGAGGATTTCAAGGTTACCGAAGCCGAAAAAATGTTGATTACCGGAAAACCCGGCAAAGTATTTATTTCAGGAAGCACGAAAGTTATCCGGGATAGAAACAAGCTGATTATTGAGCCCAAAAACACAGCTGAACAGGCTGAGCAAAGAGTCGATGAAAAAGTAAAATCGCTCGAATTACCGGCAGGTTCTTTTCATTTTTCACGTAAAAAATACAAGCCCGGAAGTGAGTTCAGTCTTTTGGCTGGTGAGCTGATGATCGATGCGGATAAAATTATCTACCCGTTGGTGGTTCGACCCTGGAAGGCAGGTGATAAATTTCGTCCACTTGGAATGCGCAGCAACAAGAAAGTAAGCGACTTTTTGACCGACCAAAAGCTTTCGGTGAATGAAAAAAAAGTGACGAATGTCATGGTTCAGGGAAACACGATTATTTGTATCTTAGGACATCGAATCAGCGATGATGTAAAGGTCTCCAAAGACACAAAAAAAACACTGATAATTCGCCGGGCAACTACTTGAAATGAACGAACAAGTCATATACGAAGAGAAACAATACCTGGGATTTAACCGGCTATCTATGCTGCGAAGATTCCTCTTGATGTTGTTTTGCTTTGGCGTTTACTGGTGGAAAAAATTGCAAGGACAAAACGGCGATCTGTTCTTTTGGTTGGGTGTCGGTATCATCCTACTTTCCATCCTTCTCTTATTCACGTTGCATATGCGCATACGTGTATTCAAAAACCGTTTGGAGATGACGGGGCTTTGGACGTCGAAAGCGGTGGTGATTGATGTCAAAAATATTCGAAAGATTGTGCGTACGCGTTACAGCAAATATCACCTGAACAACCCTGTATTCAACTTAAAATGGAAAGGCAGTGTGAAGTTTTACACCGATGGCAGCGAAGCCATTGAGATCACTGATCAGGAAGGAGTACCGTTTCGAATTGGCACAAGTATGCCTGGCGACCTTGAAAATGCGCTCAAAAGCGTTACGGCAAGCGCGTGATTTTTTTCACATTTCATTAACTGAATCCTGAAATCTATATTCAAGGTTATTCGTTAACTTTGATGAATAAATTACAACCTCCCGCTATGAAAAAATATGCAATTTGGATTATCCTTGGACTTCTATTAATCTGGGCCATTATGGCTTACAATGGTTTGATCAGCTCTAAGGAAAGTGTCAATAAATCTTGGTCAAACGTCGAGAATCAATACCAACGCCGCTCCGATCTTATTCCTAATCTGGTCAACACCGTTAAAGGAGCTGCTGACTTTGAAAAATCAACTCTTGAAGCGGTTACACAGGCACGTGCTAACGCTACCGGCATCAAACTGGATGCAAATGATCTTACACCCGAAAAACTTCAACAATACGAACAAGCTCAAGCTCAGCTGAGCGGTGCGCTTTCACGCTTGCTTGTTTCCGTGGAGAAATATCCGGAATTAAAAGCCACGCAAAACTTCAGCGAGCTTCAGTCGCAATTAGAAGGAACTGAAAACCGTATCAACGAAGCACGCCGTCAATACAACGAAACAGCTCAAGCTTACAACGAAGGTCGACAGAAGTTTCCGAAGGTAATCATTGCAAATATGTTTGGCTTCACATCTCGTCCTTATTTTGAAGCTGCTAAAGGTGCAGATAAAGCTCCCGAAGTTAAATTCTGATGGCTATAGTTCACCGTTTCAGCGAAGCTGAGCACCGGATCATACACGAGGCAATTGGTGAGGCTGAGCGAACCACCTCAGGAGAGATTCGTGTGTTTATTGAAAAAGAATGTGCTGATAACGTGCTTGATCGTGCTGCATTTTTGTTCAATCGTCTTGGCATGGACAAGACGGATGCACGAAACGGCGTCTTGATTTATTTAGCAACACACTCCAGGAAATTCGCCATCATTGGCGATAAAGGTATTCATCAACAAGTTGGAGACGATTTTTGGTGTAACATCCGTACCGAAATGCAGCACCACTTTATGCTGGGTGACTTTATCACCGGATTGAAAAATGGTATTCAGCTGACTGGCGATGCACTCAGCAAATATTTCCCTTGCTTACCGGAGGATAAGAATGAATTATCTGACGAAATAATTTACGGCGATCCCGGCGATCGATACTGATTCTATCAGGCATTCATGAAAACGCTTCTCCGCCTTCTCCTTTTATTTTTGCCGCTGTTGGCAGCTGGAGATGATTTCCCTCAGCGTTCTACTACTTTAGTGACTGATTTTGCTGAAATTATTTCGCCGCAGGAAAAAGCGCAACTCGAAGCAAAACTCGTAGCATTCAACGACTCCACTTCTACCCAATTGGCTGTCGTCATCATGCGTTCAACGGGCGGCTATGAAATTGCCGATTACGCAGTACAGCTATACAACAAATGGGGAATTGGCCAGTCGAACAAGAACAACGGTGTGCTGTTGCTTGTAGCGCTGGAGGATCGTAAAGTTTTCATCACTACTGGTTATGGCATGGAAGGCGTCTTACCCGATGCTTTGTGCAAACGTATAATCGAACGCGATATTAAACCAAGATTTAAAAGCGGTGATTACTTCGGTGGAATTGATGCTGCCACTACCTCTATTATTGGTATTACCAAAGGAGAATATACCGCCGATGATTTTGCTAAGAAGAAGCAGAAAAAAGGAGTACTATTCCCTCTGATAATGCTGATCATCATCGTTGCAATTGTAATGGGAGCCAAAGCAGCCAGCACCTCACGATATGCTCGAATGAACAACTTGTCTTTTTGGGCGGCATGGGCGCTACTTAACGCTGCTGCTAGTCGTAACCGAGGAAGCTGGAATTCATTTTCAGGCGGTGGTGGCGGTTTCGGCGGAGGTGGATTTGGTGGTGGCGGTTTCGGCGGATTTGGCGGCGGAATGTCCGGTGGCGGCGGAGCCGGAGGCTCGTGGTAAGAATTTGACTTTCTCATTAACTGCGCTTTATTAGGCCAGTTTCAATCCATTTAGTTGTATGAATAAAAAAACCAATCTCTTAGTGACAACCATAGTGTTATCGGCGCTTTCTTTATTGATTAGCTGTAGCAATTCATCAACTTCAACAGGAAAAAAAATACCAAAAGTTGGATTTCTGGACATGCTCGAAGACGCCACACTTGCTCAAGCCAAGAAAGGATTTTTTGTAGCATTGAACGACAGTGGATTTTCGCCGACCGACGGAACACTGGAAATCATTTACCGCAATGCACAAAATGATCAGCCCACATTGCTGCAGGCTTGTGATTATCTCATCTCGGAAAATGTCGACCTTATTGCCACCAATCCGTCACTATCGACCATCACTGCCGTTCAACGTACGAAGACCATTCCTGTATTTATGATGGTTTCACCGCGTCCCGATATCGCCAAACTGACTGACAACAATGGCAACGCGCCGGTTAATCTTTTTGGTGTTTACGAAACCTTGGATTACATCGACACTTCCATTTTACTCGTAAAAACCGTTCTGCCGAATGTTAAAATAATTGGTACGATTTACAATCAGACGGAACCTCAATCGGTAGATGCATTGGCACTCATTGAAAAACGATGTTCTATGATGGGAATTAAAATTGAAAAACTTCCGGTCAATAATTCCAACGAAGCGCAACTGGTAGTGGCAGCATTGCTTGATAAGAATATAGATGCCTTTTTCGCCTTACCGGACAATACCGTTTTCTCGGCGATGGAAGTCATTGTCAAAAGTTGTGACGATGCAAAAGTTCCCGTTTTCACTTCCGAAGAAGGGTTGGTGAAACGAGGAGCACTTGCAGCTTTTGGCACAGATATGTACCAATGGGGATATCAATCTGGAGCACAAGCTGCAGCCTTCCTCAAAACCGGCTCAACCGACGGCCTATCGCCCGAGCTGGCGAAAATCCGCCGCCGCGTATGCAATCAGGCTAAAGCAGATTTTTTCGGGCTATCGCTTGACAGTACGTTTATCCGTGTAAATCCATAGTGATTATTGCTGTGTAAGAATAATTATCTTCACAGCGATTTATCTATTATGAACTTTTACCTGACCGCACTGCTCCTGGGACTGGCGTATTCTTGTTTAGCATACGGCATCTACATTAGTATGCGGATCTTTAATATTCCAGACATCACCACCGATGGAAGCTTTACGCTGGGCGGTGCTGTTACGGCAGTATTGACCACACAGCTTGTCAACCCTGGACTTGTACTTCCCGCCGCTTTTCTTTTGGGTGCACTGGCAGGAGTTACAACAGGATGGATTCACACACGATTAAAAGTAAATGCGCTGCTGGCCGGAATTCTCGTAACCACCGGCCTCTACTCCATCAACCTCGCATTGATGGGGCGATCAAACATTCCGCTGATCAATACACCTTCGTTTTTCAGTCTAATCACTCTTTCAAGTTCTGAAAAAAACAATCAGCTGATAATTCTGGCTGTAGTAACAATTTCCCTTCTCTTGTTGCTTCGTTTTTTATTGCGCACCGATTTCGGACTGGCTATGCGTGCAACAGGAAATAGTGAAACAATGATTCGAGCATTAGGATTGAACACCGATCAAATGAAAATTATCGGTCTTGGTTTGGCGAATGGCCTCACTGCTACCTGCGGCTACCTGATTACGTACGTGCAAGGTTATGCGGATATCAATATGGGTATTGGAATCGTAATTCTTGGGTTAGGCGCAGTGATGATCGGAGAAATGATATCTTCTACATTGAAATGGAAATCGATTACAGGCCAATTAATTTGTGTGGTAATAGGTTCTGTTCTTTTTCGCGTTATACTTGGATTCACTCTATCCATTGGCATTGATCCGCTGTACTTAAAATTAGTTACGGCAGTTTTTGTGCTTGCTGTGGTTAGCTTACCTCAACTAAAACGCACAGCATGATACGGATTGAGCACTTGCACAAAACTTTTTCTGTCGGCACCGCGAATGCAGTAGTAGCATTGAACGATGTATCGCTCGAAATACCGAGCGGGCAATTTGTAGTATTGCTAGGATCTAATGGTTCCGGAAAATCAACACTTTTGAATTGTATTGCCGGCTCGGCAATTGCGGACAGTGGGAAGATTGAAATTGATAAAGTGAACTTGACTCGACTGGCTGAACACCGTCGCAGCCGATGGATTTCTCGCATATTTCAGAATCCGCTAGCTGGCACCTCGCCGGATCTGACCCTATTGGAGAACTACCGGCTCGCTACTTTACGCACACAACGATTTGGATTTCGCATCGGCACTAATGCCGCATTCCGCAAGAAGGTACAAGACGAAGTTGCTACACTTGGACTGCAACTGGAAGATAAGCTGGATCAAAAAATGGGAACGTTTTCCGGTGGTCAGCGTCAGGCGTTATCATTGCTGATGGCTGTTGCCGACAAGGCAAAAGTGATTCTGCTTGACGAACCAACAGCTGCATTGGATCCCCGGACGGCAGTGCTGGTTATGGAATTGGCCAACCGTTTGATAAGGGAACACGGATTGACGGCCATATTAATTACCCACCAGCTGAACGATGCCTTGCGTTATGGCGACAGGGTATTGTTGATGTCGGAGGGACGAATTACGCAAGATTTACAAGGTGAATCTCGTAAATCCCTGCATATCAAGGATCTGATTCGTTGGTTCGAGGTGTGATTTTTTCGTATTTTCGTAACGTTTCGCAGTTATTGAAACGGTTTGTTTCCGGAGCGAATTAGCTCCAAAATTCACCAATAAGCTATGTTCAAACGACTCCTGTCGATACTTGCCCTGCTAATTCCAATTTTCACCTTTGGACAACTGCAGCAACCCGCTAAATGGACTTTTTCAGTTGAAAATGGCAAGGGCGATGAACGCACGCTGGTATTTCAGGTAAAGCTGGAAGAAGGCTGGCATCTTTATTCGCAATTCACACCTGATGGCGGTCCGCTGCCGCTCGTTTTCAACTTTGAAAATGGCGCATGTTATGAGCGGACCGGAAAAGTAACCGAACCAAAACCTCATGAAAGTTATGACTCAACATTCATGGTCAAGGTTCTGGAATTCGAGAAATCGGCTACGTTCAAGCAGAAGGTAAAATTAAAAGGAGGCGCTTGCAGCATTAAAGGCCGGATTGAATATCAGGTTTGTAAAGAGTCATGTATTTTCCAGGAAGAAGAATTCAGCTTCTCGATCAACGGTTCATCCAATGAACCTTCCGTAGAAGAAGTCATCGAAGCACCTCCTGCTCTTTCAACGGACAGTCAGCCACAGGCACAGGAGTCAGATTCGGCTGCCAATATTGTTAGCGATAGTACAACCTCGGAAGCCTCTTTCATTAACGATGGCTGCGGGTCCGGCAACAGCAATGACGCGCAGGGAGCAGAAGGATTATTCGGCATCTTTTTAGCCGGTGTACTTGGTGGACTATTGGCATTGCTTACACCATGTGTATTCCCAATGATACCCATGACGGTAAGTTTCTTTACCAAGCGAAGCGGTAATCGGTCTAAAGGAATTCGCAATGCAATAATTTATGCATTGTCCATCATTGGCATCTACGTTTCACTTGGTCTGCTGGTGACAATGATTTTCGGATCTGACGCATTGAATGATTTAGCCAGCAACGCCTTCTTCAATATGGCGTTCTTCATCATATTCGTCATCTTTGCCATTTCATTCTTTGGCGCGTTTGAAATCACATTGCCGAGTTGGATGATCAACAAAGCGGATTCAGCGAGTGATCGTGGTGGATTGATCGGAATATTTTTCATGGCCTTCACCCTATCGTTGGTCAGCTTTTCGTGCACAGGTCCGATTATTGGAACATTACTAGTAGAAGCAGCCCACGGAAGAAGTTATCTTGGTCCGCTGGTTGGCATGTTTGGCTTCTCGTTTGCGCTTGCTGTGCCCTTTGCTTTCTTCTCGCTCTTCCCGGGATGGCTCAACTCCTTACCAAAATCCGGTGGCTGGTTGAATACCGTAAAAGTGACACTGGGCTTTATTGAACTTGCTTTAGCCTTGAAGTTTTTGTCTAACGTTGACCTTGCCTATCACTGGGGGATTTTGAAACGTGAAACCTTCATTGTTTTGTGGGTGACAATTTTCGGCATGCTCGGTTATTATTTGCTGGGCAAGATCAAATTGTCGCACGATAGCGACTCCAGTCACATTGGAATTGGACGGTTATTGTCGGCTTTGCTTTCGTTAAGTTTTGCGCTCTATTTATTACCCGGAATTTGGGGTGCTCCTTTGAAATTAATCAGTGGATTTCCTCCGCCAGATTTCTACAAAGAATGGAAATCAGGAGATGAAAGCGATTGTCCACACGACATGTTGTGCTTCAAGGATTACGATGAAGGCATGCGCTATGCTAAAGCTCAGGGAAAACCGGTAATGATTGATTTCACCGGCTGGAGCTGTGTAAATTGCCGTAAGATGGAAGACAATGTCTGGAGCGATCCGAAAGTATTGAAAAAACTTTCCGAGCAGTATGTCTTGATCTCATTGTATGTTGACGATAAAACTCCACTGCCGGCCGAGCAGCAAACTGTTTCGGCAACGACCGGAAAAAAAATCAGAACAACGGGAAATAAGTGGAGCGATATGCAAGCTGCCATTTACAATACCAACAGTCAGCCCTACTACGTGCTGCTGGATAACGATGGGAATTTACTGGCTACTCCACGCGGCTATACTCCTGACATCGATACGTACGCTGCATTTTTAGATGAAGGACTTTGCCGTTTCGACAAGCGGAAATAGTGTCGGACAATCAATTTTAGAAGTAAAGAATATTTTATTCTTATTGATTCGTTTTAAATTACTTGAACATCACCATTATCGATCCGATTTAAAAGTATCATGCAACGTAAATTCATCACCAACTTATTACTGGTTCTGGCACTGAACCTGTTGGTGAAGCCTTTCTGGATACTTGGCATTGATCGTGCAGTTCAGAATGCTGTCGGAACGGAGCAATACGGATTCTATTACGCGATTTTCAATTTCTCTTTTCTGCTTAATATCTTATTGGATCTTGGCATTACCAATTTCAATAATAAGAATATAGCACAGAACAACCATCTATTATCCAAGCACTTTTCCAGCATTGTGATGTTGCGCATACTGCTGGCTGTAGTATTCTCGGTGATTACGCTGGTGGGCGGCTGGATCATTGGATATACGGTTGATATGTTAAAGATGCTGGTCGCAGTATTGTTCAACCAGATCTTGATCTCATTTATCATGTATCTGCGCTCCAATCTTGCCGGACTTCATCAATTCAAAACAGACAGTGTCATTTCCATTTTAGACCGACTGATCATGATTGTGATTTGCGGTTTCTTATTAATGACACATAGCGAGCCAGGAACTTTTCAATTGAAATGGTTCATCTATGCTCAGACTGCAGCTTATCTCATCACCTTCCTGATTACGTTCTTTATTGTGCTTGATAAAGCGAAAGTTCGCAAGTTCACCTGGCGCTGGCCATTTTTTGTGATGATTCTCAAGAAGAGTTACCCTTACGCCGTTCTGGTTTTATTGATGACTTTTTACAACCGCATTGATGGTGTAATGCTGGAAAGGTTGTTACCCTTTCGAATCGGAGCAGTGGAAGCCGGCATCTACGCTTCGGCGTACCGTTTACTGGACGCAGCGAACATGATTGCCTTTCTCTTTGCAGGATTACTATTGCCCATTTTCGCACGGATGATCAAATTGAAAGAAAGCGTTGAAGAGATTACCGATCTTTCTTTTTCTCTGCTTGTCATTCCGGCAATGATTGTCTCTTGCTGCTGTGCCTTTTTCAGTTACGAAATGATGGACCTATTATACGAAGGCAGTCATATTGATGAGTCGGCCAATGTATTTAGAATTTTGATGTGTTGTTTTGTGCCGATTTCCAGCACTTACATTTACGGCACCTTACTCACAGCCAATGGAAATCTAAAGCAGTTGAATATCATGGCCAGCACCGGAATGCTGATCAACGTACTGCTCAACTTTATTTTGATTCCCCAGTACTCGGCTACGGGAGCTGCCGTTTCAAGCATAGTCACCCAATCCTTCACCTGCCTGGCCCAAGTGATTATGGTTAGACGTACTTTTCAATTTTCGCCCAACTATACTCTCTGGTTGAGAATTACTTTGTTTGTGGCACTTTGCATAGGTTTCAATTACCTGTCGCAATTCTTGCCAATACATTGGATGCTGCAATTTATAATTGCAGCGGGCGGTTGCTTTGGAGCTGCGTTTTTACTGCACCTCATTCAACCACGAAATATCTACCGGATTATTCGTTACGAGTAAGGATACAGCAGTTTAATCGATATTATCTATTTAATTGATTTTCATATACTTATTAGCCGAAACTGAAGCGTTTTACGTTTCCAAATTCGGTATACTTTTCTAACTTTGGCATCCCATTCAGCAGGCAATTATGTTTCAACCATCCAGGGAAACCAACTATTTGGAATCCACGAGTTTAGTCGTGATGGTATTCCGTTGGCGCAAACCGCTGGCTATTTTACCTCTAATTGCCGCTTTGGGCTCCTTCATTTTTTCGGCTCCTGCCTTTATCACGCCTAAATACAAATCATCGGTGGTCTTTTTTCCACCGGCAACCAATTCATTGAGTAGGGCTTTACTCAACGAAAACTCGACCGAAAAACAGGATATCCTTGCATTTGGTGCAGAAGAAGAAGCGGAGCAGATTTTACAATTACTCAACTCCGATGTAATCCGGGAAAAAATAACCTCCAAGTTTAAGTTGATGGAACATTATGGTATTCGTCCGGATGACAGCTACCCAATGTCAACTTTAACGGAAGAATACAAGGAGAACATCACCTTTTCCAGAACCGAATTTATGTCGGTACGGATTGATGTGTTGGATACAGATCCGCAAATGGCTGCAGATATTGCCAACGAGATCGCAGCGTTGCTGGATTCGACCAAGAATAATATACAGAAAGCACGAGCAGAAGAAGCACTCCGCATTGTTGAAGTGGCCTATCAGGAAAAATCAATAGCTATTCGCCAGAAAGAAGATTCGCTGAATAATATTCGATCATTGGGAATCTTTGATTATACCAATCAAGCGGCCATCTGGAGTGAAGAGTATGCTCGTTCGTATTCTATGTACAGCAATGAAAAAGCGGCATTAGAAGTTCTTGAGAAGCATCACGGAAAAAACTCATCGGATACTTCCATCATCAACACACGAGCACGGATTGCAGGCGCCTCAGCACGGATGAATGCTGTGCAGTCGAAAATGAATGAACTCGCTTCATTTGGAGGAGCGTCTGTATCGCTGAGTGAACAACTAGAGATCGACAGGAAGGATCAAGCGAAACTTAAAGAGCAGCTTGAAAAACTACGTATAGACACGCATAATGCCATCTCTAATAAATTTGTTGTCAACCAAGCAACTAAAGCCGAACGTAAGTCCACTCCTGTACGTTGGCTAATTGTGCTGCTTTCTACCGCAGGAACATTCATTCTTACTTTCATTGCTTTGCTCTTTTTGGAGCGGATCCGTTCCATAGAACTATAAATTGAATACATACCGCACACTATATCATACATGAACAATACCATTTTCAATTCCCAGTTTATCCTTGATATTCTTAACCGATATCGCAAACCACTTATTATTATTGGCGTTGTGTCCGCGCTTGCAGGTGTAGTTTTCTCTATGCCCTATTTTATGCCGCCACGCTTCAAATCAAATGCGATCATTTATCCTTCCAACCTGATTTCATACAGTAGTGAAAGTCCGACGGAACAGATGCTGCAAATAGCACAATCCTCAGACATACGCAGCCGGATTATCAACGTCTTCAATCTTTATTCGCACTACGGAATTGACACCACAACTAATCCTCATTTCAAGACCGATGCTATCGCACAATACGAGGAGAATGTTACGATAAAGAAAACCGAATATGAATCGATGGAGATTACTGCATACGATGAAGATCCCCAAATGGCCGCTGCAATTGTAGACTCAATTATATACCATTTCAACATCAAAGCCCGAGAAATGCAGCGTGATAAGTCGATGGAGGTATTGGTTATTGCCAAGAACCAGATGGACATGAAAAAGGCGGAAATGGACAGTATGGAAACCGTCATTAAGCAAATCCGGAATGACCATGGTATTCTTGACTATAAAGGTCAATCGGAGGAAGCACTGCGTGGATTGTTTCGCAACCTCTCATCCGGTAATGGAAATGGCGTTAATGAAGCCAAGAAAATGATTGAGTCCCTCAAGGAAAAAGGAGGCGAATATAACGCTCTGAACGAACACCTTTGGCGTGTGCGTGGCAATTACAACGATTTAAAGATAGCTTACGAAGTTGCTTACCGTGATGTCAACAAGATCCTTACCTACACCAACGTTGTAACAAAGCCACAGGTAGCTGATAAAAAATCGTTTCCTGTACGTTGGCTGATTGTACTCATTTCGGTCAGCTCATCCCTCTTATTCGCGTTCATTGTAGCGCTAATTATCGAGGCTCGAA
>JBEGUX010000187.1:0-13612 GCA_041178685.1 Bacteroidota bacterium | reverse complement strand
CTCCTCGCGGAATTCTTTGTTCTCCAGGTTGTAAGTGCCAAACCATAAAAATCCTTTTCGCTCGCGGATCATTCCAAGCAATTGCCCACTTGGATGCCAGGCAAGCACCGGAAAAGTCTCGTCGGTTTCTTTAGCATAGGAACGATAACCGCTGCGCAGAACGCGCTTACTGCGTTTCCCATCCAGACTTTGCAACACTACTTTGTAGCGACCGAGGTCGTTAACAACATAAGCTGCATACCGTCCGTCAGGGCTCGTGTGCAATTGATTGTAAACGCGACCTGGTTTTGTTCGTTTAACGATTGTTTCGCCGATTAGACTATCACGGCCTTGATCAGAAGTGAAGTAACGGCCACGCAGATATTCGTTGAAATTCAACGAAAGTTCTTTCACCGTCAAACCAAGTACGTAATTGAAACCACTCTCCACATTGCGATTGATACGCGTCATGTAGAGCAAATTTGAAATGGAAGTGGTGGTGTACGTATCTACGATGTATTTCCAAAATGCATGGCCAGCGTACAGCGCATCAGTACCGGTGAGGCGATTAAACTTCAAGTATTTTCCGGAAACCACACCATCGCGAATTCTATTGTCAACCTCCGCATCCCAATCTCTGGAGATATAAGACACCAATCCTTGTATGTACCAATCCGGCAACGTGAGCAATGCAGAATTCTGAATACGGTCTTTCAGGTCGCCGCCGTACATAATTTGATCGATCAACACCCGGGCAATGCCGGCGCGAATTTGACGACGGAAATTTTCATGATTCCCATCGAAATAGAGAAACACTTTGTTGCCCACAATGCGGGTTAGTCCACCGATGTTATTATTGACACTCTCTTCCGTTTCCAGTCCGATATTCGTCTGCTTAGCTTCACTCAGTTTGTTGTAAATGATAAACTGAATCCTTCCATCCAGTTTATAGTCGAGCAGCTTTTCGATACGCTCTAATTCAACATCTGCAGTGCGACCGGTAAAACCAGCCAGCTCAAGACCTCCTTTGTAGAAATAGGTGTCGAAGTGAACAAACTTCATAAACGACCAAAAACGGCCATCATCGTATTGCACCCTGTTTTTTCCAAAATCCATCTGATAGCCGTTGTAAAACTGAGCGTCGGCGTTCCGTGAAAAAAACAGAAGCACGAGCGAAAAAAACAGACGAAGCCACTTTGAAAAAAACATCCTTAACGCGGTTCAGTACACAATCGCTAAGGTACTTAAATTTGCACGAAATTGGAAGCTATTTAACGATATTGCAATCACTGAAAACTCGCCTATGATCACCATTAAATCCTTTGTATTCAATCCCTTTGAAGAGAACACCTATGTTGTTTCAGACGACACCGGTGAGTGTATTGTGGTGGATCCGGGATGCTATGCTCCTGCCGAACAAACAAAACTGGCCGACTACATTTCCAAAAACAACTTAAAGCCTGTCATGCTCATCAATACGCACGCTCATCTGGATCATATTCTCGGCAATGCATTTGTGGCTTCGCGCTGGAATTTGAGTCCTGTTCTGCATGCCGATGATTTGCAATTGTTGCGTGCAGCTCCGTTGTATGGCGACATGTGGGGAATCCGACCGGAGGCATCACCAGATCCTGAGCGTTTTCTTCAGGAGGGCGATGTCGTTCACTTTGGAAACACAACTCTTCAGGTGTTATTTGTACCGGGTCATTGTCCGGGACATATCGCACTTTATTCGGAGTCGGAACAAGTTGTTTTCTCCGGCGATGTGTTATTCAAAGGAAGTATTGGTCGAACGGATTTACCCGGTGGTAATTTGGATGTGCTTCTTGAATCCATTCACCGAAAGATGTTGACGTTGCCGGAGGACACAAAAGTCTATTCAGGTCACGGTCCGGCGACGACTATCCGACAAGAACGGATGAGCAATCCGTTCCTTTAGAAGTTCTCTTGAATAGCTGAGCTAAGAATTCAGCAGTGAGAGCATCATCTCCTCCACTTCAGGTGCATCCCAGCGTTGTTCAATGGAAGGTAGTGCCATTACCTTTTTCATGATTTTTTCCTGACGTAATCCGTTGGCTAATGCATCAGCGTACGGGATACTGGAGAACGTAACCTGCGAGTAAAGCGGCAACCATTTCTCCGGATATTTTTCATGAAAACGAGCTTCTATTTTCTTTTGCAATAAAAACTCTTGCTGTCCGACTTTATCACGCATTTCAACAAAGTTCATTAGCGCCAACTCCGCGATAGCGTCTGCATTAGACTTGCGTGATTTTTCAAAAGCAGGAATTACAACAGACCAATCGTCGTTGTGTTGATCGAGCAGTTCATTCAAGACAGAACAATCTTCAAATCCGCAGTTCATACCTTGTCCATAGAAAGGAACAATAGCGTGAGCTGCATCACCAATCAAACAAACATGGTCTTTATACGCCCAAGGGAAGCAGCGCACCGTGACGAGAGAGCCGGTAGGATTTCCGAAAAAGTCTTCTTCCAACGTTGGCATCATCGGCACAGCATCCGGGAATACTTCTTTGAAAAAAGCCGTCACATCCTCTTTGGTTTTGATAGAAGAAAACGATTGCGGTCCATCGTATGGAAAAAACAAAGTACACGTAAAACTGCCATCCAGATTAGGCAAGGCGATCATCATATAGCCGCCTCTTGGCCAGATGTGCAGCGAATTTTTATCTAACAAGAATTCGCCATTGGGTCCCGGTGGAATGACCAATTCTTTGTACGCGTGATCAATGTAATGTTGAGAATATTGATAGCGATCAGTCGAGAGTTGCATGGAAAGTCGCGCTGCTGAAAATGCACCATCGGAGCCGAAGATCAGATCACTGGTGATCGTTTGCTTTTCTCCGGTTTGGGTGTTTTCAAAACTTGCTTCCTTTTTCTCCAGATTAACGTTGGTGCAGCGCTGGTTAAACAGAATTTTCACACCGCTTTTTTCCGCGAGTGTCATCAATTCACAATTCAGAATTCCGCGGGAAGTAGCGAAAATGGCTTGGTCGCCTTCGCCGTATTGCTGGTACGTCAATTCACCTTTCACATTGTGCATCATTCGCCCTTGCATCGGAATACCGATCTTACGGATATCGCCATCGATTCCAACGCCTTTCAACCCTTTCCAGCCTCGGTCAGAAAGTGCCAGGTTGATGGAACGTCCGGCCGCCATAGATTCTTTACGCATATCAGGGCGACGTTCATAGACGGTAACTGTATATCCGCGCTTTGCAAGGTAAATGGAAAGCAAACTTCCGACTAATCCGGAACCCAGAATGGTGATGTTTTTCTTAGAAGCCATAAATGAATGATAATATGCAAACGAGTGCTTGCAAAGATACGTCATCCGCACCAACTTTACGTCAGCAATCAGCTAGCAACGACCTGCTCATCTATTACCTCCGCAAGCAGTTGACCGAACTGGAAAATATCTTCAAAAGAATTATACAGCGGCACAGGAGCCACGCGAATTACATCCGGCTCGCGCCAGTCGACAATACAACCGCGTTTTGTCAATTCGCTAAAAATCGCCGAACCTTTTTCGTTAAACACCAGCGAGAGCTGACATCCGCGTCTTGCGGGGTCTGCGGGGGTTATGATACGAATCGGCGGCTTGGGTAGTGAAGCGTTGATATTATTAATGATAAATTCCAGAAATCCGGTGAGTTGCCGGCTTTTCTCAGCAAGTGGCTTCATCATTCCGGCAGCGGAAAAAATATCGAGCGAAGCTTTTAAAGCGGCCATTGAAAGCACCGGCGCATTACTTTGCTGCCAGCTTCTTGCGCCATATGCAGGGACGAAGTTGCGCGGAATTTTAAAGCGCGTATCCGGATCATTTCCCCACCAACCGGCCAGTCGCGGCAATTCTTTGTTGCCGGCATGACGTTCGTGGACGAAGATACCGGAAACGCCGCCCGGCCCGGAATTCAGGTACTTATAGCTGCAGAAACAGGCATAATCGACATTCCATTCATGCAATTTCAACTCCACATTTCCCGCAGCATGTGCCAGGTTAAATCCAACGGTAGCGCCCACCGCATGTGCCGATTCCGCAATTTTATCGAGCTTAAAAAACTGTCCGGTATAATAATTGACTGCGCCCAACATTACAGTCGCAACAGTGTCTCCATGTTCGCGGATAGCATCGATCACATCTTCATCACGAAGTGTGACTTCGCCATCGCGTGGACGCAAATAGACAATAGCTTTTTCCGGATCAAAGCCGTGAAAAGCAGCTTGCGATTGTACGGCGTATAAATCCGAAGGGAATGCGTCGTATTCGCAGATGATTTTATATCGGGTTGATGTCGGGCGGTAAAAAGAGACCATCAACAGGTGGAGATTCGTGGTCAACGAGTTCATCGAAACCACTTCTTCGGACTTAGCGCCGAGCAATTCAGCGATCTGATTGGTAAGAAAATCCTGATAACTGTACCACGGCATCCGGGCATGAAAATGACCTTCAACACCAAAAGTTGCCCAGTCTTCGAGCTCGTTCATAAGGTAATGCTGGGTTGTTTTGGGCTGAAGACCAAGCGAATTGCCGGTAAAATAAAAGGCGTCTTTGCCATTTATTTGAGGAAAATAGAAGCGTTCACGGAAGCTGCGTAACGGATCCTGCTGATCCATCTGCAAGGCAAAATCAAGGGTATTCTGGTACATAAGTAGACTACATCGGAAAATCTTCCGACCTTTGCGACAGCGAGATTACTTTATTTAACTGATTCTTCAAAATGAAAAGAGAACGTTCCGAGGAACTCTTCCAAAAAGCTACTTCATTTTTTCCGGGCGGCGTAAATTCACCGGTTCGTGCCTTTCGTTCCGTCGGTGGTACGCCATTGTTTATTGAAAAAGGCGACGGTTGTTTTCTGACCGATGCCGACGGCAATACGTTCATCGATTTTTGCTGCTCGTGGGGACCGCTTATTTTGGGACATAATGCAGCTTCGGTTCGTGAAAAAATTATTGATGCTGTGCACAGCGGAACATCGTTTGGCGCCCCCACTCGAAAAGAGAACGAGCTCGCAGAATTAATTTTGTCGAATCATCGCTACATTGAAAAAATCCGTTTTGTTAGTTCCGGTACGGAAGCTGTCATGTCGGCTATTCGCCTTGCACGCGGTGTTACCGGCCGTCCACTTATTGTAAAATTTGAAGGCTGTTACCATGGTCATGTTGACACGCTGTTGGTGAAAGCCGGTAGCGGATTGAGTACGTTTGGGATTTCCTCTTCAGCAGGAATTCCCGAGTCAGTTGCGAAGGATACGATTGTTGTTCCGCTGAATGATCGCCGGGCTTTGGAGATAGCCATTTCAGATTTCGCGCACGACATTGCTGCTGTGATCATTGAACCCATTCCTGCCAACAACGGATTATTGTTACAGGAAAAATCATACCTCGAATTCGTGCGAGAGATTACACAAAAGCACAACATCCTGCTGATTTTTGATGAGGTGATATCCGGCTTCCGTGTAGGCTTTGAAGGTGCGGCTGGCTATTACGGAATTCAACCTGACATCATTACCTACGGAAAAATTATTGGCGGCGGAATGCCGGTTGGTGCTTATGGCGCCAGTAGAGAAATCATGTCAAACATTTCTCCGGAAGGAGAGGTATATCAGGCAGGAACACTTTCGGGAAATCCGGTAGCTATGGCAGCCGGCCACGCACAGCTCTCCGAGTGTTTGAAAAAAGGATTTTATGAGGATCAGGAGGAGCGAACGAAAAACTTCACTGATACGCTAAACAACTACTCCACTTCGAAAAACTACGACTTCAAAGTTTTCCGTGTTGGTTCCATTTTCTGGTTTGCTTTTACACCGTTGGAAGCCATACGAACTTCCGATGAGATCGATGCGAGGAGTATGGACAAGTTTCGCATTCTACACAAATCGTTGCTGGAACGCGGCGTGTACTTAGGACCTTCAGGATATGAAGTAGGTTTTGTTTCAGCCGCACACACAGTAGAAATACTCGAAAAAGCTGCGAAGGAAATTTGTGGTGCGCTGGATGAAGTGTATGCACAATTAACGGAAAGGATTTCCGAAATTTAAAAAGCTCCAGAGAAGACTCTTGTTCTTTTTCTTTTCACGTTCCATCATGGATTTTGCCACATGGATCCAACCTTTCTCTCCTGATTTTATAAGGAAAGCAACAGCTTTGGGACTACCTTCGCTGGCTTCAATGAACGCTGCTAAGGTGGCGTAACCGGATTGCAGCAACCATGCTTTGGCCGTATCTTTTCCGGCGAGTCCATCCACTAAGGCAGCGAGGTGACGAAATTCATTATCCAGTAACCAGCGAAACGACATTTCCATTCCTTCCACTGCATCCCAAAAATGAGCCAGCTCGGGGAAGCCGTTGTCGCGCAGCCATTGTAAAGCATCTTCGTCCTTTTCACGAATAGCGGTGGCTAACTTTTCGAATGCCACCAACGGGTAATTTCTCATTGGCATAATGAAAACAAGATAAGAAAAAGTAAGGGAAGCAACATCGTACCATCCACACATCCTTTGTAATACCAGGCGGGAAAATCAGGTTTGGCGTGCAGCAGCCAAAACATGGATACCAGCTGAGGAATAACAAACGCAACCAATGCAATGTTATTGTTCCCATCACTCCACAGCGAGAGAATAAAAACTACTGAAATAATGAGTGCAACTGCCGTTAATACTACAATACGTTGACGGCCGAGCTTCATAATAGAATTCATTCCTCGGATGTACTCTTTCTTCTCGTCCCGAATTTCAAAGGGAATACACAATGCAAAGACCAGTGTAAAGCGGGAAAACGAGATTGTAAAAACTTCATAACTGGAAAGCAGTGACAAATTACTCATCACAGGTAACCAAACAGTAGCGGCTGTCCAAACGAAAGCCACTACGAACAACTTTAATAAGGACATTTCACGGAGTCGTTGGTATGCTGACCCATTATGCAATAGAGGCAAAGAATAGCATAAGGCTAAAAAAATGATTATCAACCACACTAGCATCTCATTATAATCTAAATAAAAGAAAGCAGCAAAGAAAACGAGTGAAGCTATGATGAATAAGTAGCGATCAACAGGATGTACAGTAGATGCGAGTAACTGTCGCATTATTTTATCCGGACGATAGCTTTTCAGGCGATAAGAAAACTTATGAAAATTGTAGTACAACACGGTGGCGCTAGCAAGCGCCCCTAAGGAGGGAGAAAAAGAAACGGAAAGCTGGAGAAACTGTGATGTACTTATCGATAAAGAAACTGCACAAAGAGCCAAAAAAAGGTGGCTAAATAGTATGGAGCGTTGCAGACTTGCAAGAAAGGACATCAGCCTTTAAAGTCACTTAACCAGCGTACTCAACACGATAATACCTGCAGCGAATCCGGCCATTCCTGAGAGGAAAGAATTTCGGATCTTCTTGTCACGGCTTTTTCGCTGATACCCCTCACAATATTCGGGTACTGAACGATACGCCTCATCCGAAACACGTGCCTTCTCCATATTGGGAGAAAAACTTCCGATAACCGTGGAATAGATCGGCGGCCCAGCCAAGCCGAACCAGCCCATTAAACTGGATGCGAATCCGAAGCCAAACGATACCACTTTATTTCCATGTCCTCGAAAATACTTTTCAGCATCCTGCTCTCCTTTAATAAACAAACGCATTTGTTCAATGCTGAAATCAATCGAGTCGTTGGGGTCAGGTCGATAAACAATTTGCTCTTGTCCTTCCGCTTTACGCACGCTAAAGATCCGGTACGCATCGGCGTGTTTTAATTTACCATAAACTGTGCGGTAATCGACAGAATAATCCGAGACTTGAACAGATTGAGCGGCAACTTGTTTACCATTGATAAAAACAATGGTATCCTGAGCCTTTGCACCAGGAAGCAGAAAACCGATAAAAAGCAGCAAAAAGACTATTCTCATGGCAGGCTGATTTCTATCAAAACTACAAAAAAAAAGCCACTTTGACCTGTAAATTCCGTTTAAAAAACCATGTCTTAATCATTACCTTTGCAATCCGCAACTAATTCAAATTCACCAAGCAAATATGGCCTCAGTTCCATTTTCAAATCGCCACATCGGACCGGATGCAGCACAAACCGCTGAAATGTTAAAAGCAATCGGCGTTTCTTCACTTGAAAAGCTGATTGAAGAGACCGTCCCTGCGTCTATTCGACTTCCGAAAGCGCTTAATCTTCCCGATGCAATGTCGGAGTTTGGTTATCTCAAAGAACTTCAACAGACCGCAGGACTAAACAAAATTTTCAAATCGTACATCGGATTAGGTTATCACGATACGATTACACCCGGGGTTATCCTGCGTAATATTTTTGAAAATCCGGGCTGGTATACAGCTTACACACCTTATCAGGCAGAAATAGCACAAGGCCGACTGGAAGCTTTGCTGAATTACCAGACGATGGTCATTGAGCTCACCGGTTTGGAAATCGCTAATGCATCGTTGCTTGATGAAGCAACAGCTGCAGCCGAAGCCATGCACGTATTTTATGCTTCTCGTCCGAAAGAAGTTGCCGCACGAAATGCATCCAAACTCTTTGTTTCGTCCGATTGCTATCCACAAACGATTGACGTATTAAAAACACGTTCAGCCCCCTTGGGAATTGAGTTGGTTATCGGTGATGTTGACACTGCAAAACTCGACGATAGTTATTTCGGTGCTATCCTTCAATATCCAGGTCAGAACGGAAACGTAAATGACCTGAGTAAATGGGTTGCCCGTGCAAAAGAATCCGGCATTCAAGTTGGAGTCGCTGCTGATCTTCTTTCACTCACGCTATTGACTCCTCCGGGAGAATGGGGTGCTGATATTGTATTTGGCAATAGTCAGCGCTTTGGTGTTCCGCTCGGTTATGGCGGTCCTCACGCTGCGTTCTTTGCCTGTAAAGAGGCCTATAAACGTGAAATGCCTGGACGTATCATTGGCGTTTCAATTGATGCACAGGGCAACCGTGCATTGCGTATGGCTTTGCAAACACGTGAGCAACATATTCGTCGCGACAAAGCAACTTCTAACATTTGCACTGCTCAGGTATTGCTTGCGGTAATGGCGGGAATGTATGCCGTTTATCACGGACCTAAAGGACTGCGAACCATTGCTGTCACTATTCATGATAAAGCTCGTTCACTCAGCCACCAAATTACTTCATTGGGATACACACAGCTCAACTCGTGTTATTTCGACACCTTGTTGATTGATGCAGGCAACGATCTTACAGCCATCCGCGAAGCGGCTGAAAAGTCGAATGTTAATTTCCGTTATGTAGATGGTCGTCATTTAAGTATTAGCTTGAACGAGACCACTCAAACGGATGATCTTGAAACTATCGTTGAAATTTTTGCACGTGTAAAAGGTAAATCTTCTACCATTCCTGCCGGAATTTCTCCGGAGGTAATTACGGGTAGCGTTAAACGTTCGTCTCCTTACCTAACACATCCGGTATTCAATTCGTACCATGCAGAAACTCAGATGTTGCGTTACATCGCATCATTGGAGAAAAAAGATCTTTCGTTGAATCATTCCATGATTGCCCTGGGATCGTGCACGATGAAGCTGAATGCAACGTCAGAAATGATTCCGGTAACCTGGAAGGAGTGGTCGAACATTCATCCGTTTGCTCCAGCTGAGCAAACAAAAGGGTATGCTGAAATGATCCATTCGTTAGAGCAATATCTCTGTGAAATCACGGGCTTTGCTGCAATGTCGATGCAACCCAACTCCGGCGCACAGGGCGAATATGCAGGACTGATGGTAATTCGTGCATATCATATTAGTCGCGGCGACCACCACCGCGACGTAGCATTGATTCCATCATCAGCTCACGGAACAAATCCTGCCAGCGCAGTTATGGCGGGCATGAAGGTAGTTGTCGTGAAGTGTGATGACCATGGGAATATCGATATCAACGATTTGCGAGCCAAAGCGGAGTTGCATAAAGATCATCTTTCTTGTCTGATGGTTACTTACCCATCCACTCATGGCGTATTTGAGGAAGGAATCAAGGAGATAACGAAGCTTATTCACGATTGCGGCGGACAAGTTTATATGGACGGCGCGAATATGAATGCGCAGGTTGGACTTACCAATCCTTACACCATTGGCGCAGATGTTTGCCATTTGAATTTGCATAAAACCTTTGCTATTCCGCATGGCGGCGGCGGACCGGGCATGGGACCGATTGGTGTGGCTGCACATCTTGCTCCTTTCCTTCCATCTCACCCACTGATTAAAATGGGCGGTTCTACTACTGCTGTTTCCGCAGCACCGTGGGGAAGTGCTAGTATTTTATTGATCTCGTACGCTTACATCAAAATGTTGGGTGGAAAAGGTGTGACGGATTCCACCCGCTATGCCATTCTTAACGCTAACTATATCAAAGCGCGCCTCGAAAAGTACTATCCGGTGCTTTACGTTGGCAACAACGGCCGTGTAGCACACGAGATGATTTTAGATTGTCGTCCGTTCAAGCAATCCGCCGGCATTGAAGTGGAAGATATTGCTAAACGCCTTATGGATTACGGTTTTCATGCTCCTACAATGTCGTTTCCGGTACCGGGAACGATCATGATTGAGCCTACAGAAAGTGAGCCCAAAGATGAATTGGACCGTTTCTGTGATGCTATGATTTCAATCCGAGCAGAAATTGACGAGGTAGAGCAAGGAATTGCCGATAAAAAAGATAACGTATTGAAAAATGCACCGCACACGATGCATGAAACTATTCGAGACGATTGGAAACATAGCTATTCGCGTCAAAAGGCTGCCTTCCCATTACCATTTGTTCAGGCACACAAATTCTGGCCTACAGTTGGACGTGTAGACAATGCCTATGGCGACAGAAATTTAGTCTGCGCTTGTCCACCAATCGAACAATACGAAGAAGTAGCGCTCTGATTTTTAAAAGCCCGTTGAAAAACGGGCTTTTTTATTGCAGAAAATATGCAGCAGAAAACCTATTTTTGATCTGTTACCAAAAACAAATTCTAATTCACTACCATGAAGAAATTCAGCGCACTAATGGTTTTTTTACTGGCCATTATTTCAGTTGCTTTTGCCGGCAAAGATGCATCCCGCAATTATGCTTTACTTGAATCAAATGGACAACCATTTGGCAAACATGCGCAACCCCAATCATTTTATGTTGCCAATATTATTTACAGTGAAGACTTCGGAAGCGGTATACCCGGAAATTGGCAATTGATTGATAATGCAGGAAATGGTGTAAACTGGAAACGCACCACTTCCGGAATTTTTAATGCTGCATTATACCCAACAGCCATCAACCGTTTAAATCAAAATGGTACTTCAGCCGTTAATGGCTATATGCTTTATGATAGCGACTCGTCCGGCCAAACTGTTCAAGGCGAGGACGCAGATATGGTTACCGGCGCTATTGATTGTTCCGGAAATTCAACTGTGCGTTTGTCGTTTAATCAATTCCTTTATCATTTTTATGAAACGGCTACGGTATCCATTTCCAACGATGGCACCTCTTGGACGCAAGTATTGGATGCAAGTTCACTACTAACTACCAATACCTACACCCAAAATCCGGATCAGGTAGATTTAGATATATCCGCTTTAGCTGCCAACCAAGCGACAGTTTATATCAAATTTAATTTCACGGGCGACTATGATTATTGGTGGATGATTGATGATGTTAAGCTGTATGAGCCGGTAAATTATACTGATGTGTCTATTACTTCTATTCTCAACCCAGTTTCTAATTGTACAGGACTTAGCAACAATGAGACCGTCACTGCTATAATTAAGAATGAAGGAACAACGGCGATCAGCAGTGCTGATATTTCGTACTCGGTCGATGGAAGTCCTGCAATAACAGAAAGTTCCAGCTTTTCATTGGCAGCAGGTGACTCGTTGTCCTATTCATTTAGCACTCCTGCAGACTTCTCAATTGCCGGTCCGCATTCTTTAACTTTATACATTTCTTCCCCAAGCGACACTAATCAGTCGAACGATACCATTACTGCATCTGTATACACTGGATCAAGAATTATCGATGGGACAACCAATTATTCCAACGGGTTTGAAATCAATGACGATTTAAGCGGATGGGATACGGAAGACTTCAACAACGATGCTACCACTTGGACTATTAACTCCTTGTTGCCACGCTCTGGAAACTTTTGTGCGAATTACAGCGCGGCTTCAGCTTCACAATTTGCCAACGACTGGTTGTTTTCGCCATGCTTTGATCTGAACGATAGCACAGTATATCAACTGGATTATTACTTCCGTACGTTCAACTCAGCAACTGACGCCTATATTGAAATCGCGCTCTGTAATGCTCAGAGTTCTGCAGCGCTTGCAGCACCGATTCAGTTGCCGGCATTAATCACCAGCATCAACTATCAGCTGTCAAACAATCAATTCACTGCACCTTCAAACGGCACATTCTACATAGGATTTCATGTATTGAGTGGAACGAAAACTGCATCCCTGCGAATTGACGATATTAATCTTTCAGTGAGTACAGGTGTAGGAATCACTAAACCTGAAGAATACAGCCTTGTCGTTTATCCAAATCCTGCATCGGATCAATTAGTTATTTCCGGCGGTAAAGGAAGTAATTACCGGCTTCAGTTATTCAACATGCTTGGCGAATCGGTTATTGACCAAAAAGCAGCCGAACTTAATCAGGAGTCAATCAATGTTTCCGGCCTTGCTCCCGGGTTATATATGCTGACTTTGACCAATTCCAGCTCGCGCACCATGCGAAGTGTCGTAATTGAATAAATCTGACAGATCAAACGATTCTTTAAAAGCCGGGCAAACCTTGTCCGGCTTTTTTTACCATTTAGCCATTTCTGGATTTTAGATGCATCAGTTGAATAAAATGATGTTTTATAGACAATTAAGAGAATTTCAGCGTTGCAGGAAATGAAAAGAATTCTAATTTTGCCTCATCTAAATTATCAACCCAAACCAACAACATGAAAAAGTTCTACTTTTTGTTGGCTGCAGCTGTCGCTTTTACGAGCATTGCTTCTGCCCAACTTTCAATGAAAACCGCTACCGGCAAAAAACATGAGCAGCAAAACCCTGCCAACTCTGCCCGAACAGCTATCCAATCTTTGCACCGCAATGCTAATCCAGCGCCAACCACATCAACCGTGTATTGGTCAGATGATTTCAGCAATACGGCTAACTGGTCGGCTACACCAGTGGTAGGCACAGACAACTGGGTGATCGGCACAGCCGGTCCTTCAGGAGCATTTGCTATTACACCAATCAACTCGGTAACAGCAGCAAACGGTTTCGCTTTGTTTGATTCCGACTTGTTGTGCAGCGGCGATCAGACAGCTAACCTGGAGACAGTAAACAACATCGACTTGTCAGCTGCAACCTCAGCACGAATCGTTTTCTCTCAGTACTATCGCAACTATTACGATTCAACTTTCCTCTTCATCTCTAATGACGGTGGAACTACATGGAACAAGATTAGCGTCAACCCTAATACGGCGATAAACAATTATAACTCCAACAATGCTTCAACCGGCACCAATCCTGATGTAGTAAACATCGACATTACATCACTTGTTGCGGGATCTGCTACTGTAAAACTTCGCTTCCAGTTCTACAGCCCTACCTCA
>JBEGUX010000186.1:0-10558 GCA_041178685.1 Bacteroidota bacterium | reverse complement strand
GTGGATACTCTCCAATCAATGCACTGTTATGTGCGCCTGCCGGATTGAAATAACGGAGTGATGTTCCTTTTACACCGTGTGCATTCATGACATCGGCCACAATTCGTTCACCAAGCTGCTTGGTGGCTCCGTATGGAGATTCGGCGCGTTCCAAGGGAGTGTTTTCATGCACGGGCGATGACTTAGGAGTGCCGTAAACAGTGCATGAAGAGGAAAAAAGAAATCCCTTTATATTGTTTTCCACGACAGCATCAAGCAGGTTGGTGAGGGATTCAATATTGTTGTGATAGTAGCGCAATGGATTTGCAACGGACTCGCTAACCGATTTGAATGCTGCAAAATGTATGACAGCATCAATTTCGATCGTTTGTAGTAGATTGAAAACAGCTTGTCTATCGCAGAGGTCAATATTGTAAAAGTCTACAGATTTTCCTGTGATTTTCTCAATGGCATGACAAGTTGATTCGTGCGAGTTGGATAGATTGTCAACAAGAATCGCCCGGTGCCCTTTGTTGATGAGCTCCACACTGGTATGTGCACCAATGTAACCGGTTCCTCCTGTGACAAGAATATTCATAGATTAAAGGCTCCAATAATTTACGCCTGCCATTTTAGTTTTGTAGATACCTTTCAGGTCAACCACTAATCCGTCTGCTTTCAGGTGAGCGCGCATCCATTCAGAATCGTAAGCCTTATATTCATCATGACCGACTGTTACGATGATGGCGTCGTAGTCATTGCTGATCGCATCGACTAATTCAAAACCGTATTCGTGTTTAAGATCATTAGAATCGGCACGCGGATCGGTAACATCCACCGCTACGCTATAAGATTGTAATTCACGGACGACATCTGCAACTTTTGAATTGCGAATATCTTCTACGTTTTCCTTGAAGGTAGCACCCATGACGAGCACTTTGGATTTGGAAACATCTTTGCCTGCAGCAATAATTTTCTTTACCGTTTGTTTGGCGACGTAAAAGCCCATGCTGTCGTTTACATAACGGCCACTATTGATGACCTGAGCATGATAGCCCAACGATTGAGCTTTGTAAGTGAGGTAATAAGGATCAACACCGATGCAATGTCCGCCAACCAAGCCCGGTTGCATACGGATGAAATTCCATTTAGTGCCGGCAGCTTCGAGTACATCGTAAGTATTTATTCCCATCTTGTTGAAGATGATGGAAAGCTCATTCATAAGTGCAATGTTTACATCGCGCTGCGTATTTTCAATGATTTTAGCCGCTTCAGCAACTTTTACTGAGCTGGCTTTGAAAACACCGGCCTGAACGATAATCTTATACACTTCGGCGATGGTTTCCAGCGCTTCTGCATCGCAACCTGAAACCACTTTAAGTATTTTGGTAATTGTATGCTCGTGGTCGCCGGGATTAATTCGTTCCGGTGAATAGCCAAATTTAAAGTCGGTACCTGCTTTTAATCCTGATAACTCTTCCAACAGCGGAACGCAATCTTCTTCGGTGCAGCCCGGATAAACCGTCGATTCATAGACGATATAGTCGCCTTTCTTAAGTACCTGTCCGATGAATTTGGTGGCGCCCAGTAATGGCTTTAGGTCCGGTAAATTGTGCTCGTCGATAGGCGTCGGTACAGTAACGATGTAGAAAGAAGCTTCTTTCAATTCATCCAAAGAGGCAGTGAACTTGATGTCACAGCCTTCAAAAGCTGCCGAATTCAATTCGCCACTAGGATCAATTCCCTGGCGCATTTTTTCAAGACGACCTTCGTTTATATCAAAGCCAATGACAGAGATTTTCTTTGCGAATTCAAGCGCAATCGGTAGGCCGACATACCCGAGTCCTAAGACAGCCAATTTCTTTTTCTTTTCCAATAAATCCCGTTGCATACGAGCACTATGTTAATCGACGGAAGACCGTCGTCGTTATTAATTCGATTTTATTTTCTTCATGTCGCGCAATGCGTAAATGCGCTCTATGATATCAACTACTTTTAGTCCCTCCAGTGCATTGGTTGTAGCTGTTGTACGGCCTTTCAAAGTGTCAATAGTATTTTCAATGATGAAGTGGTGATTAGCTGCCGAGCCTTTGTAAGCTCCGTAATCATTCGCCGGACTTGCCGGTGGTAATTCTGGCATAGTGTATCCTTTGACGTGGCAATATTCCACTTCGTTCATGTACTGTCCGCCGATTTTGATACTTCCGTTTTCGCCAATGATGGTGATACTGCTCTCCAGGTTGGTATCCCAAACAGAGGTGGAGTAGTTGATGCTTCCCATTCCTCCGTTGACGAAATTGAAACTTACAAAGCCGGAATCTTCAAATTGCGTCAATCCGTTATGTGTAAAATCATCAAACTTTGCTTGTATATCTGTAATGTCTCCGAAGAGCCAGTACATGATATCGATGAAGTGGGAGAATTGGGTAAACAATGTTCCACCGTCAAGGTCTTGAGTACCTTTCCAATTCTTACCGGTGTAGTAACGTTCGTCACGGTTCCAGTAACAATTCAATTGCACCATGAATATTTTACCAAGCCGGCCGCTTTCCACCATTTCTTTGATCCAGATGGAAGGAGGAGAATAGCGGTTCTGCATTACGCAGAAAACCTGACGGGATACTTGAAGTGCTTTAAAGATTACTTTCTCACAGTCTGCAACCGATAAAGCCATAGGCTTTTCAATTACGACGTGTTTGCGATATTCTAATGCAAGCAGGGTGAGCTCAGCGTGTAAGCCGTTGGGTGTGCAGATACAAACTACATCAAAAGAAATTCCGCTTGAGAAAAGTTCAGTGGCAGAACCGAAGAATGGAACCGGTGGAATTTCGCCCAGCTGATTAGCAGGTCGAATATCACACATGGCCACTAATTCAGCTTCCGGATTTCGACGAACCATTTCAGCATGTCTTTTGCCGATATGACCGGCACCAATGACAGCAAAACGAATTTTGGAAGAGGTGTCGCTACTCATTACTTGATGCGTTTCACTTTTTTACCTTCCAGCTTGTATTCTTGTTGACTTTCCGGACAAGTTGCAATTCCGTTGGTGTCGAATTTCAGACGATGGCCATATTCACTCATCCAGCCGAGTTGTTTGGCCGGATTTCCAACTACCAATGCATAAGCGGGAATATCTTTCGTAACTACAGCACCTGCACCGATAAAAGCAAACTCTCCAATATTGTGTCCACAAACAATAGTAGCATTTGCACCAATTGTTGCGCCTTTACCAACGTGTGTGCGAAGGTATTGTCCGCGACGCGTAATTGCGCTGCGTGGATTGTTAACGTTTGTGAAGACCATAGAGGGACCAAGGAATACATCGTCGTCGCAAGTGACGCCGGTGTATATGGAAACGTTGTTTTGAACTTTTACGTTTTTACCTAAAACTACCTCCGGCGAGATAACCACGTTTTGACCAAGGTTGCAGTTTTCCCCAATCACCGATCCACTCATGATGTGGCTGAAATGCCAGATTTTAGCACCCTTGCCAATCTTTACGTTTTCATCGATTACTGCCGTTTCGTGGCTGTAGAATTCTTTTTCCATAAGTCTACAAAGTTAATAAATGCAACAGAACTATAACTATCACATTATCAGCTTTTTGATAAAGAACTAGGATTCAAACCGATGCGCTGTTTTGCGCAATTCTTCCGGTGGAAGCGCCTTAAAGTAGGCATACGTTTTTGCTAACCCATCTGCTCTGGAAACAGTTGGTTCCCAGCCTAATATGGATTTCGCTCGGGTGATGTCCGGTTGACGTTGCTTTGGATCGTCAGTCGGAAGTGGTTTGAAAATGAGTTGTTGATTTGCACCCGTCAATCGGATAATTTCCTCACCGAATTCCCGAATCGTAATCTCGTCCGGATTTCCAATGTTTACGGGCATATGATAATCACTCAACAATAACCGGTAAATACCTTCAACCAGGTCATCGACGTAACAAAAAGATCTGGTTTGAGAACCATCGCCAAAAACAGTTAAATCCTCTCCGCGCAAAGCCTGACCAATAAATGCCGGCAAAACGCGACCATCATTCAGTCGCATGCGCGGTCCGTATGTGTTGAATATACGCACGATGCGTGTTTCGAGTCCGTGAACATTGTGATACGCCATGGTAATGGCTTCTTGAAAACGTTTTGCTTCATCGTAAACACCGCGCGGACCGATCGGATTTACATGTCCCCAATAGTCTTCATTTTGCGGATGCACCATTGGGTCACCATAAACTTCCGAGGTGGAGGCTACTAGTATGCGTGCTTTCTTAGCTTTGGCAAGTCCAAGCAGATTGTGCGTGCCAAGTGAGCCGACTTTTAAGGTTTGAATAGGAATCTTCAGGTAATCAATCGGGCTCGCAGGCGATGCGAAGTGAAGGATGTAATCCAATTCTCCGGGAACGTAGACAAACTTGCTGACGTCGTGATGATAGAACTCAAATTCTTTGAGTTTGAAAAGGTGTTCAATGTTTTTAAGATCACCCGTAATCAGGTTATCCATACCAATCACATGGTATCCTTCACGGATAAAACGGTCACACAGGTGAGAACCAAGGAAACCGGCTGCGCCGGTAATCAACACGCTTTTCATAGTGAGTAATTAGGGAGTGACGACATCGCGGCCGATGCTATAATACGTGAATCCTTTTTCTTTCATCCGTTGTAAGTCGTATAGATTACGTCCGTCGAAAATCACAGGTTGTTTCATCAAGGATTTCATACGATCGAATTCTGGTGTGCGAAAAACGGACCATTCGGTTGCAATAATTAGAAAGTCTGCACCCTCAAGTATTTCATATGGATCTCTTCCGAAAGCAATGTTCTCGCCCAACAGTTGACGAACATTTCCCATCGCTTCAGGATCGTACGCTGCAACCGATACACCAGCTTTAAGCAAAGCATCTATCATGTATAAAGAAGGCGCTTCGCGGATATCATCTGTGTCAGGCTTGAAAGAAAGTCCCCAAATGGCGGCTTTCTTGCCGTGAAGTCCATTCTTAAAATGACTTTTTAATTTCTCGACGAGCACCAGTTTCTGTTGCTCGTTTACATTCATGACCGATTTTAGAATTTGAAAATCGTAGCCGGCGTCTACGGCAATTTTATCGAGTGCTTGAACGTCCTTTGGAAAGCAACTTCCACCATAACCGATACCTGCAAATAAAAAGCGTTTCCCAATTCGGTCGTCAGAGCCGATACCAATACGAACCATATCAACATTAGCGCCCACTTTCTCGCATAAGTTTCCAATTTCATTCATGAATGTAATCTTCATGGCAAGAAACGCATTCGCAGCGTATTTTGTCAGTTCCGAAGATCGCTCGTCCATGAAGTAGATAGGATTGCCCTGGCGAACAAATGGCGCGTACAATTCACCCATCAAAGCACGAGCTCTTTCGGAATTAGTACCGATTACTACACGGTCGGGCTTCATGAAATCATCAACAGCAAATCCTTCCCGGAGAAATTCCGGGTTGGAGACAACATCAAATTCTACTTTGCAATTTTTTGCAATAACGTTGCGTACTTTTTCTGCTGTGCCAACAGGTACGGTACTTTTATTGACGACAACTTTATAGTCTGTAATAAGGTGTCCAAGTTGTTCGGCAACTTGAAGAACGTATTTCAAATCTGCTGATCCATCTTCTCCGGGAGGTGTGGGTAAGGCCAGGAAAATGATGGCTGCATCTTTAATTCCTTGTGCAAGATCAGTAGTGAAGGTTAGTCGGCCGTGTTTGATGTTGCGTTCGAAAAGCAAATCAAGGTGTGGCTCGTAAATAGGAATTTCGCCCTGTTGCATTCGTGCCACTTTTTTTGCGTCGATATCCACGCAAGCAACCTGGTTGCCTGTTTCAGCGAAACAAGTTCCCGTTACCAGGCCAACATATCCGGTTCCAACTACGGCGATTTTCATGAATGAGAAGAATCAATTATTAGCAATGAATTCAAGCACGTTATCAGTAATATATTTCAAAGTGGACTCTTCCATTTCAGTATGAATAGGAAGTGAAATAACATTGGCGCACAACCATTCGGTCACCGGAAAATCACCCGCTTTATAACGCTCATCGCGATAAGCTTTTTGAAGGTGCAGGGGAACCGGATAATAGATCATTGCAGGAATATCTTTAGACGCCAGGAACTCACGTAGCTTGCTGCGGTCAGGACCATTCAGTACTAAAGTGTATTGGTGAAAAACGTGATCCGACCATGTAGTTCTTTTGGGGGTGATAAGTTTAGCATTACCGGCGAAAGCGCGGTCGTAGTAATCAGCCACCGTGCGACGTGCTGCTGCATAATGATCAAGGTGACGAAGTTTAATCCGCAGTATGGCTGCCTGAATGCTATCGAGGCGGGAGTTTACGCCAATCTCGTCATGATAATACTGAACAGATTGTCCGTGATTAGCAATCATGCGAATCTTCTTTCCCAGTTCATCGTCGTTGGTAAAGATTGCACCACCATCGCCGTAACAACCAAGATTTTTTGAAGGGAAGAAAGAAGTACAGCCGGCTGTGCCGATGGTGCCGGCTTTTTGTTTAGCACCATACGGATAATGATAGTTTGCACCAATAGCTTGAGCTGTATCTTCGATGACAAACAAGTTATGCTTCTTAGCCAATTGCATCAGTTCGTCCATCGGTGCGCATTGGCCGAAGAGGTGAACCGGAACTATAGCTTTTGTACGTGGTGTAATGGCTTTTTCAACTGCCGAAACATCGATCGTGAATGTTTCTTTATCGACATCAACCAATACCGGTTTTAGTTTTAGTAAAGCAATCACTTCTGCGGTCGCAACATATGTGAAATTGGCGGTGATTACCTCGTCGCCGGGTTGAAGATCGAGCGCCATCATTACTATTTGAAGTGCATCGGTACCGTTCGCACAAGGAATGACGTGCTTGACGTTCAGATAAGCTTCCAATTCGGATTGGAAAGACTTTACTTCAGGGCCATTAATAAAAGCGGAAGAGCGGATGACGTCTAAAACCGCTTTATCGACCTCTTGCTGAATTTTTTCGTATTGGCCGACCAAATCGACCATTTGTATTTTTTTCATTCTTTAATAAGGAAATAGGAGTGCGAAGATAGCGAATTCCAAAGAGTATTTAAAGTGTTAAAAATCAATAGTATACCATAAAATTGCTTCTAAATTGCCCAATTGTTTGTTACCATCAATCGGAGTAAAAGAGTTCAGTGGAAAGACTATCTTTGCGACCTTAGAATTAGTAGAAAAAATGGCAAAATCGAAGTTTACCAAAGAACATTACTTGAATTGGTACGAGCAGATGTTACTGATGCGTCGTTTTGAAGAACGCGCAGGGCAACTCTATGGAATGCAAAAAATTAAAGGTTTCTGTCACTTGTACATCGGACAAGAGGCCATCGTTGCAGGAGCAATGAGTGTCCTACGTCCAGCAGATAATATGATCACAGCTTATCGCGATCATGCGCATGCTTTGGGCAAGGGAACGTCCGCACGAGCGGTGATGGCTGAGCTCTATGGAAAAGCAACAGGCTGCTCAAAAGGTAAAGGCGGTTCTATGCACATGTTTGATGCGAAGAACCGATTTTTTGGCGGACATGGAATTGTTGGCGGACAAATTCCTTTGGGCGCTGGTATTGCATTTGCGGATCAGTACCGGGGGAATGACAGCGTAACGGTTTGTTATATGGGCGACGGTGCTGTTCGTCAAGGTGCTTTGCACGAGACGTTCAATATTGCTATGACCTGGAAAGTGCCGGTTATTTTTGTTATTGAGAATAACAATTATGCTATGGGTACTTCTGTGGAGCGTACCAGTAACGTCACACAACTTTATAAATTAGGTTTATCGTACGACATGCCGAGTGAGCCGGTAGATGGAATGACTGTTGAGACGGTTCACGAAGCGATGGAGCGTGCAGTTAACCACGCGCGAGAAGGAAAGGGGCCGTACTTGCTGGAGATTAATACGTATCGTTATAAAGGCCACTCCATGAGTGATCCTGCAAAATACCGTAGTAAGGAAGAAGTAGAAGCTTATAAGTCTAAAGATCCAATTGAAATGGTTCTCAAAACCATTCGCGATAAAAAGTTTGCTTCCGATGAAGAACTGGAAGCTATTGCCACGAAAGTGCGTGATATCGTCGAGGATAGCGTGCAATTTTCAGAGGAGTCGCCATGGCCGGATCCTTCAGAGCTCTTCACTGATGTTTACGTTCAGACGGATTATCCTTACATCAAAGACTAATAGTTAGCTTCATTTACCATTCAATCAAACGAATAATTCAAGATGGCTGAAATTGTTAGAATGCCTAAAATGAGTGACACGATGACCGAAGGGGTTGTCGCGAAATGGCATAAAAAAGTGGGCGACTCTATTAAGCCCGGCGATGTAGTTGCTGAAATTGAGACCGACAAAGCTACTATGGAGTTTGAGTCATATCAGGAAGGTACTCTACTCTATATTGGCATAGAAGAGGGGAAAGGCGCACCGGTGGATTCAGTGCTCGCAATCCTAGGTAAGCCGGGTGAAGATTACAAGGCATTGCTCGAACAGGCAGCTGCTACTAAGCAAGACGTACCAAAGCAGGCTGCTTCGGCTCCGGCTCCGGCACCTGCGCCAGCTCCAACTCCAACTCCAATACCTGCGCCAGTGTCAACACCGCAAGTCGCTCCTGCAGCTCCTAAAGTTGCAGCTTCAATGGCTGATGATTCCCGAATGAAAGCATCGCCATTAGCGCGCCGACTTGCCGCGGAAAAAGGTATTGACTTGCGACAAGTAATGGGTTCCGGTGATCATGGTCGCATTGTTAAGCGCGATATCGATTGGTTCAAGCCTGGGCAATTTGTCGGAAGCGGTGTCGCGCTCTCCGGACTTACGAAAGAATCGTTTGAGGTTGCTAATGTTTCACAAATGCGTAAGACGATAGCTCGTCGCTTGAGTGAAAGCATGTTTACGGCGCCACATTTTTACTTGACGGTTTCTATCGATATGGAGCCGGTGATGTCGGCACGCGAAAGTATAAATGCAGTCACAGGATCCAAAGTTTCTTTCAATGATTTCGTAATTAAAGCAGCTGCTTCTGCATTGCGTCAACACCCTAAAGTAAACTCTTCCTGGTTGGGTGATACAATTCGCACCAATCATCACGTTAATATCGGTGTTGCTGTCGCTGTGGAAGAGGGTTTGCTCGTTCCGGTGGTTCGTTTTGCAGATACGAAAACCTTACGCCAAATTAATGCGGAGGTTAAGACATATGCAGCGAAGGCAAAAGATAAAAAACTGCAGCCATCCGACTGGGAAGGCAATACCTTTACTATTTCCAACCTTGGCATGTACGGAATTGAAGATTTCACGGCTATCATTAATCCTCCGGATGCTTGCATTCTAGCTGTTGGAGGAATATTAGAAAAGCCGGTCGTTAAAAATGGACAAGTTGTTCCAGGCCATGAAATGAAAGTCACTTTGAGTTGCGACCATCGCGTTGTCGATGGAGCTTCCGGAGCTGAATTCCTGCGTACCTTCAAAGGATTGCTGGAGAATCCGGTAGTTTTATTGGGAGAATCCTCTATCTAAACTTAATAGTTCTTATAAACAAAAGAGGCTGCCTCAACTTGGAGACAGCCTCTTTTATTTTATAGTTGATTTTATTATTCGATCACCAAACGAATTTGTTGGGTTTGGTTTTCATCGATAACGCTGACAATATAGATTCCTTTAGCCAATCCACCTATATTTATTTCTTTAGATAGCGGTTTGCCGGACACGACAACAACGTCCTCATAGACAAGTGCGCCTCTCAAATCGATAATTCGAATAAGAGTTGTTCCGGTTGTGCTACTACCCTTAAGTACGAAGGCTTGTTGTGCCGGATTAGGATAGATTAATAAATGGTTTTCTGCTGATAAACCAGAGAGGCCAACACTTAATTGGACATTCACGGTGTCTGTACCAACGCAACCGTTTGCATCTGTAACGTTGACACTGTAGGAGCCTGTTTGGTTTACTACAATTGATTGCGAAGTTTCGGATGTGCTCCACAAGAAGGTAAACGGTGCTGTGCCTGTTACTTGTGGTGTAAGTGTAATTGCAGAACTAATGATTGTGTCTGCTCCAAGGTTTACTGACGGAGGAGCGAGGATAGTTGCCGTCACTGGCGCTCTGTCTTGATTAATACAAGCAACACCATTTTGAGCGTAGTAGGTGGTTGTCTGATTTAGGAGTGGAGTGGTAAATGTGTTAGAGTTGGCCACTACAGTTCCGCCTGTTGGTGCGTCGTACCAAACGACAGTTTGAGATGCAGAAGCTGTTAATACAAGGATGCCCGGGCCGCAGCGAATAGCATCTATACCAATAGGAAGAGCAGGTTGCTGAATGGTGAGTACGTTACTTATGGTATGGTCGTTAGCCGAATTATTTTCAGCAGCGTAATTAGTATAAGCGTCAATGGTGATTATACCGCCTGCGGAGGAATTAATAGTGCCCACTACAAAGCTAACACTGTCGTTTGCAGCAATTGGACCAACCAGAATTCCGGAAAGGTTGCCGCTCGCAGCGCCGGAAATAGTTGCTAATACGGGAACGTTTGAAACT
>JBEGUX010000185.1:0-11276 GCA_041178685.1 Bacteroidota bacterium | reverse complement strand
GGTGCCAACCATCCTAGATAATGATATAACTTTAGTGTATTCTGCAATCCTTTCGTCGGCTCCAGCATTCCTGGGCGGAAATTATACACGGCTTTAAACGGTAATTTTTGTAAATCGTTCTCTACCTTTCCTTTTACTCGAGCCCAAGCCAATCGACCTTTTTCAGTACTATCGGTGCCGGCACCGGACACATAACAAAAGGTCATTTGCGGATTCTGCTTTGATAATATCCCGGCAAAATGAAGTGTAAGCGTATATGTTATATCGAAATACATTTGCTTGTTCATTCCCACCGAAGAAACACCAAGACAAAAAAAGCAAGCATCATATCCTTTTAACTGATCCTGAATCGCTTCAACATCTTTGAAGTCGGCGTGTACGATCTCTTTTAATTTAGGATTTGAGAACGTGCTTTTACGACGATTAACAATCAACACTTCGGAAATCAATGGGCTATTCAAGCATTCGTGCAGTACTCCTTCGCCAACCATACCTGTTGTTCCCGTAATGATGACTTTATACATGTTGTAAATAGTTTGGATGAAAAAGCACTCAAGAAATTTGCTGTAAAAATCTTACCAAAAACCCAACTCCATGCGCGCTTCTTCACTCATCATATCTTTTTCCCAGGGCGGCTCAAAAGTAAGCTCCACTTTTGCATTGTTTACATCAGGAATACATTTCACCTTCTGTTCCACTTCTGGAGGCAACGTCTCAGCCACCGGACATGCCGGCGAAGTCAAGGTCATTTTGATATATACATCATTACCCGGATCAACGCGAACTTCATAAATGAGACCAAGCTCCTAAATGTCGACAGGAATTTCCGGGTCGTAACACGTTTTAAGCACGTCAATCACTCGATCGCGTAATGACTTTACGGTTTCATCCGAGCCCGGCACTCCCGGTAAATTGGTAGTAGTTTCGTTGGTCATACGGCTTGTGATTGAAAACCCAGTGCGTATAATTTCATTTGTTTTATCATGGCAGCCAAACCATTTGCTCGTGTAACGGCGACATGCTGGCGAAGACCAATGGCATCTATAAAACCAAGTTCAGCTGCAACAATATCATCTGCTTTCTGGCCTGACAATACATTGATCAGCAATGCGATTTCTCCTTTTACAAACGTGGAGTCACTGTCTGCATCAAAATAAATCAAACCATCTTTAGTATATGCATGCAACCAGACACTGCTTTGACAGCCCTTGATTTTCCGATCATCGGTCTTATACTTGTCCTCCAGCGGTTTCAGCTTCTGACCCAGTTCGATGATGTACTGGTACTTTTCCGTCCATTCGTCAAACAAACTGAAATCATCAATGATTTCCTTTTCGAGGGTTGCTATATCCTTCACCTTATCCGCGTAATAATTGAATTCCTTTTTTAACTCCGTCGATCAGTCGATCAACTTCTTCTTCGGTATTATAAAACATAAATGAAGCGCGAACGGTTCCAGGAATTCCCAATCTCTGCATCACCGGCTCAGTACAATGGTGACCGGTGCGGACAGCAATTCCCAACGTATCCAAAAACATTCCTAAATCCATCGCATTGACACCATCCACGATGAATGAAACAACGGACGATTTTTCCGGAGCTGTTCCAATCAGACGGATATGCTCTATTGCCGCAAGTTTTGCAGAGGAAATTCGCATCAGTTCCAGCTCCCATGCTGCAGCAGCAGTTCTGTCCATTGCATTCAGGTAATCAATAGCCGATCCCAAAGCAATCACATCAGCAATACTTGGCGTACCGGCTTCAAATTTATAAGGCAACTCGTTATAGGTAGTCCCGGAAAAACTAACACTCGAAATCATATCGCCGCCACCTTGATAAGGCGGCATATTATTGAGTAATGCTGACTTCCCATACAATACACCAACACCGGTTGGGGCCAACATTTTATGACCTGAAAAAACCAGAAAATCACAGTCCCATTCACAGACATTAATTTGCTGATGCACTACCGTTTGAGCCGCATCCACCAGTACAGGGATATTTTTCAAATGAGCCTTTTCAATGATATGCTTTACCGGATTAATTGTTCCGAGTGAATTAGAAGTATGAACAACCGATACCAACTTCACGCGATCAGTGAGTAATACCTCAAATGCATTAATGTCAAGTACGCCGCGATCATCCATAGGAATTGGAACAACTTCTGCTCCGCGTTCTGCGCACACCAATTGCCATGGAACGATGTTACTGTGATGCTCCATAGTAGTTACGAGCACAACATCGCCTTTACTCAAATTAGTTCTTCCCCACGTAGCAGCAACAAGATTGATGGCTTCCGTTGTTCCGCGGGTAAAAATAATTTCCTGCTCACTTTCGGCTCCAATGAAGATTTTCACTTTCAAACGCACATCATCAAATGCTTGTGAAGCTTTCTGACTCAGATAATGAACGCCTCGATGGATGTTGGCGTTATATGTAGAATAATATTCGGACAAGGTGTCGATTACAACCTTTGGCTTTTGTGAAGTTGCAGCATTGTCTAAGTAAACTAAAGGCTTACCATACACATGCTGCGCGAGCACGGGAAAATCCGAACGCACTTTCGCTACATCGAAAGGGCCTACAGTTGTTTCAGGATTTTCAATTCTCATGTTCAAAGTGGCTGGCGCTTCAATTTTTTCTGCATCAACTCCATCAATCGTTCTCGTAGTGGCTCGTAGGCAATTTTTTGAATTACGTCTCCGGCGAAAGCGGTATTCAAGAAAGCTTTTGCATTTTCTTCACCAATTCCACGTGAGCGTAAATAGAATAGAGCTTCCTCATCAAGCTGCCCGGTTGTTGTTCCGTGCGAACACTTCACGTCGTCTGCAAATATTTCTAATTGCGGCTTCGTATTCATTGAAGCATCGTCCGACAACAGAATATTTTTATTGGATTGGTAGGCGTTCGTTTTCTGTGCGTCTTTTCTGACAAATATTTTTCCGTTGAAAACGCCTTGACCTTTCTCGTCAATAATTCCTTTGTACAACTCATTACTTTGGCAGTTGGGAACAGCATGATCAACGAGCGAATGATTATCAACAAGCTGTGAGCCATTTACGCAGTACAAACCATATAAATAGGCTGTACAGTGCTCTTCAGCCAAGAGAATATTCAAGTTGTTACGTACAATCGCTCCATCAAGCGTGATGGTTGTAATATGGAACTCAGAATTGGCGTGTTGACGTGCCGCTGTAAATCCGATATGATACGCTGCGCTATTTTCAAGCTGTACTTTCGTCAGATCGAGGTGCGCGTTTTTTTCGGTAACAACCTCAGTGACGGCATTGGTAAAACCGTGATTGTTTGTCCCAATAGAATGGAAACTTTCAATCAGCTGTACTTTCCCTCCAGCTTCTGCAATAAATAAATTGCGCGGCGAAACGAGCGTAGGATACGAAGTCGAATCGTTTATAAAGAGAAAGTGTATTGGCTCATCGACTACAACATTTACCGGAACGTAGATGAAAGCACCTTCAGCGATAAAAGCAGTATTCAAATCAACCATTGCACCGGAGGTGTTGCCGGCAATATTTCCCAGGTGTTGTTTAACAGCAGGATGAGTTCGGTGATCGGATAATTTTCCAACAAGTACGCCTTCCGGCAACGCTGAAATTTTGGAAAGGTCACTGCTGAAAATTCCATTCACAAAAACCAAACGATGGATTGATTTGCCTGCAATAAGAAATGGCTCCAAAGATTTTTCTGTAACTGCAGTCAGTGTGCTCGCAGGAAGAAATTCTCCTGCAGCAACAGCTGCAATATTGGTGTACTTCCATTCTTCATCCCGAGTAGTCGGAAATCCTTTGGCTGCGAAGCGCTGAAATGCTTCTTTACGCAGCGGCAAAAAATCGCTCGACAATCCGGTACCGGCAAAGTCTTCGAAAGTTTGAGTATAGTTGGTACGATTTGACATTCCGTCGGTTGAATTAAAGAGTAATTTAGATGGCAGCCGATTCAACTTCTTCTTTGATCCAATCATAACCTTTGGCTTCGAGTTCCAAGGCTAATTCTTTGGTTCCGGTTTTTACAATGCGTCCTTTGTAAAGAACATGGACAACATCAGGAACGATATAGTCTAGCAGGCGCTGATAGTGAGTGATTACTACGAAAGAACGGTTTTGATCCCGCAAAGCATTGACGCCGTTAGCAACAATACGCAACGCATCGATATCAAGACCTGAATCCGTTTCATCCAACACGCAAAGCGTTGGTTCAAGCATCGCCATTTGGAATACTTCGTTACGTTTCTTCTCTCCTCCACTGAAGCCTTCGTTGACAGAACGCTGGGTCATAGACTTATCCATCTCCACCAGTTTCATCTTTTCCTTCATCAACGCAAGAAAATCTTTGGAGTCCAACGGATCTTGTCCGCGTGATTTGCGAATCTCGTTTACGGCCGTCTTCAGGAAATTGGCATTACTTACGCCCGGTATTTCAACAGGATATTGAAAAGCAAGAAATAAACCTTTGCGTGCACGATCTTCAGGCGACATCTCCAATAAATCTTCCCCATAAAAACTTACGGCACCTTCGGTCACTTCGTAGTCTTCACGTCCTGCAAGGACAGAAGCAAGCGTACTTTTTCCGGAACCATTAGGTCCCATGATTGCGTGTACTTCACCCGGTTTTACTTCAAGCGACAATCCACGGAGAATTTCTTTCTCTTCGATACGGGCGTGGAGGTTATTAATAGTTAACATTTTATCAGTAGTTTATATTTTGTCGTTATTTAGTTCAAGGTTTAAAGTTCAAGGTTCAAGATGAAGTATTTTAAGATTGGAGGATATTAGATGAGAAAAATGACTCTTGAACCTTATAGTCTTCTTCGTGCTCGCTGTATTTAGCGCCTGATAAATTACTATTGCATAAGTACCTAATCAATCCGCTAATCAAACGAGTTACCTCTAGTACCAACTGCATTAATTCATCTGAAGTCTGTTTGTTGAAATAGCCAAGATCTGTAGCAATGTATAGTTGTGAGCGAAATTCTCCGGCAGATGCTTTAGCGATATAACAAAACTGTATAAATTCACGATTTCCGTTACGCTCAAAACCCTCTGCCAAATTGGACATTATTGATATACAAGCGCCTCGCATCTGATCCCGAAGTTTATAATCACTCGAAAGACTTCCTTTTGTGGATTCCTTGTAAAAAGTAACAACTAGCTTTCGGGCTAACTTCCACGATTCCAACTCCTCAAATCTTTTTATTGTAGCCATTGCCTAATTAAACCTTGAACTTTGAACTATTATTGAATATTGAATTAAATCCCCAACCTAGAACTTTGAACTATTATTTGAACTTTGAATTATTTTTGAATTTTGACTCTTGAATTAAATGCCCAACCTTGAACCTTGAACTTTGAACTAATATTTGAATTAAAAATTTCCGATCAACCTACCGATCCCTCGAGCGATATCGCCAGCAGCTTTTGTGCTTCCACTGCGAATTCCATCGGTAATTGATTGAATACTTCTTTGCAATAGCCGTTTACAATCAATCCAATTGCATCTTCCGTCGCAATGCCGCGCTGGTTGCAATAGAAGATCTGGTCTTCCCCCACTTTGGAAGTAGTTGCTTCGTGTTCAACGCGAGCAGACTTGTTATTCACTTCAAGGTAGGGAAACGTATGTGCGCCGCACTTGTCGCCGAGCAACAGCGAATCGCATTGGGAGAAGTTGCGAGCTTTGTCGGCTTTCTTTCCAATCTTTACGAGCCCACGGTAGGAATTTTGACTCTTGCCGCCGGAGATTCCTTTGGAGATGATCGTGCTGCGCGTATTCTTGCCGATATGAATCATCTTGGTTCCTGTATCGGCTTGCTGCATGTTATTCGTCACTGCAACAGAATAAAATTCGCCAATCGAATAATCGCCTTTAAGAATTACACTTGGGTATTTCCAGGTGATCGCCGAACCAGTTTCGACTTGCGTCCAAGAGATCTTTGCATGATCACCGGCACAGATGCCGCGCTTGGTAACGAAGTTATAGATGCCGCCACGACCATCTTTATCACCCGGATACCAGTTTTGTACAGTAGAGTATTTCACCTGTGCATCTTTGTGCGCGTAGATTTCAACGACAGCCGCGTGCAACTGATTTTCATCGCGCATTGGTGCTGTGCAACCTTCGAGGTAGCTGACATACGATCCTTCGTCAGCAACAATCAACGTACGCTCAAACTGTCCGGTTCCGGAAGCATTGATACGAAAGTACGTTGAAAGTTCCATCGGACAACGTACGCCTTTAGGAATGTAGCAGAACGAACCATCACTGAATACGGCAGAGTTCAATGCCGAATAATAGTTGTCGGTATACGGAACAACCGAACCAATATATTTACGAATCAAGTCCGGATAATCGTGAACGGCTTCAGAGAAAGAACAAAAGATGATTCCTTTTTCAGCGAGCGTTTCACGGAAAGTTGTCTTCACGGAAACACTATCGATTACCGCATCAACAGCAACACCGGCAAGTCGCTTTTGCTCTTCGAGGGAGATGCCCAGCTTGTCGAACGTAGCTTTGATTTCCGGATCGAGTTCGTCCAGACTAGCAAGTTCTTTTTTAGGCTTTGGCGCTGAATAGTAAATGATGTCTTGAAAATCAATTTTTGGATAATGAACGTTCGGCCATGTTGGCTCTTCCATCGTCAGCCAATGGCGAAACGCCTTAAGGCGGAATTCCAATAACCATTCAGGCTCTTTCTTTTTAGCAGAAATAAAACGAACGATATCTTCATTCAGTCCTTTCGGTGCATTATCAGATTCAATGTCGCTGACAAAACCCCACTTGTATTCACTGGTGGCGAGATCGTCAAGTATTTTTTGGTCCTGGCTCATTCCTTAATTACCTGTTTGGGTATCCTTACTTTTATTTGGACTGATTCTAAATTTACGTTTTGGGCAAAAAAAATATTATACCGCGAAGCTTTCGCCACAGCCGCAAGTGCGGGTAGCATTAGGATTATTAAATGAAAAACCTTTTCCATTCAATCCGTCCGTGAAGTCTAATTCTGTTCCGACCAGATAGAGAAAGCTTTTTTTGTCGCATACTATTTTGACGCCTTTATCCTCGAACACTTTATCGTCAGCTTTTAACTGATTGTCGAATTCGAGTTTGTAGGTCAGTCCGGAACAGCCACCGCCATCCACGCCAACGCGGATAAACGAACCCTCTTGACTGCCTTCCTTATGCATCAACTCCAACGCTTTTTCTTTGGCCCTGTCTGTTACTGTTATCATTAATCGTCGATTTTAGCTTAAAATCCGTTACAAAGGTACGCATTCTGGAGGTATCGGGCAACCCTTAAAAATCCTCTTTTTTATTGATTAACAAAGTTTTAACGGAATAGTTAGTACCCTTTTGATCCTATCGAAATCAATAGATTCGTGTATCGCCGTAGACTATTACATTCAAATTGAATAATTTATACTTGTTTTATACTATCAATTTTTGATTTAAAACAACCAATTATTGGATTGATTTCAGAATAATAGTCGAATTTTGACTTCCCAACACCTAATTGACAACGAAATTCCTGTGTTGTAAACCCTATCTTTGCTCCATGTTTGAAAACACCTCCGGCCGCTCCGAACTGAGCGAACTTGGCGAATTCGGCCTTATCGAACAGGTAAAGCAATCCGTTACCATTTACCATACTGAAGAAACGCTAAAAGGCATTGGCGACGATGCCGCGGTGATCGATAGCAAAGGTCAACTTACGGTAGTGAGCACCGATATGCTGGCCGAGGGCGTCCACTTCGACCTGACTTTTCATCCGTTAAAACACCTCGGCTATAAAGCCGTGATGGTTAACCTTTCGGACATCTATGCAATGAACGCTACGCCGAAACAAATTCTGGTAAGCGTGGCTTTGTCGAACCGGTTTTCGTTGGAAGCTTTTGAAGAATTGTATGCCGGAATGCAAATGGCCTGCAAGCAATATCAGGTCGATATCGCCGGTGGCGACACTACATCTTCTCGTGCCGGACTGGTGATTTCCATCACTGCCATTGGTGTTGCAAAAAAAGAAGAGCTTGTTTATAGAAATACGGCTCAACAAAAAGACTTGCTCTGCGTTTCCGGAGATCTTGGCGGCGCTTATCTGGGACTTCAAGTACTCGAACGCGAGAAAAGGATATTTATGGAGAACCCTTCCATTCAACCTGACCTTGCCGGCAACGATTATATTCTCGAACGACAACTTAAACCGGAAGCCAGAAAAGATATTGTAGAAAAACTTCGTGAATGCGGTGTTATTCCAACAGCAATGATTGATGTTTCCGACGGACTTGCCTCTGAAATCTTCCACATTGCCCGTCAGTCCAATCTGGGTTGCGAGCTTTATGAAAACAAGATTCCCATCGATCCGCAAACATTTGAGCGAGCTCGTGAATTCGGTCTCGATCCCACCGTTTGCGCGCTCAGTGGCGGCGAAGATTATGAACTGCTATTCACCATTCGTCCTGACGATTACGAGAAAATTCGTGAACACGTTGATGTATCCATCATCGGTCATATGACAGATACTTCTCTCGGAGTAAATATGATTACGAAATCCGGCAGCAGTATTCCTTTAAAAGCACAAGGCTGGGATGCCTTACTGAATAAGGAACAATAGTTCAAGCGTTGATTTAGAAAAACGCTTTGTATGGCAAGATTACTTCGCCATCAAAGCTTCGATCTCTTCCACGTCAATTGGAATTTTTTCCATCAGATCCATCGGACCTTTTGACGTGATGAGAATATCGTTCTCGATGCGAATACCAAGTCCTTCTTCCGGAATATAAATTCCCGGTTCACACGTGAACACCATACCGGCTTGCATTGGTTCATACCGACTGCCGATATCGTGCACATCAAGTCCAAGAAAATGTGAAGTACCGTGCATGAAATACTTCTTGTACAACGGTGCTTTCGGATCCTGCTTCTTCACAGCCTCTGCATCTAGCAATCCTAGCTTGATCAACTGCTCTTCCATAATACGACCGACTTCCTCATGGTACTTAGGAATAGTATTCCCAACGGTAAGCAACTTCTTGGCAGCTCGCATCACATGCAAAACAGCGTTGTAAACATCGCGCTGGCGGGCAGAGAATTTTCCGCTAACAGGAATACTTCTACTCAGATCTGCTGCATAATTGGCATATTCAGCTCCGAAATCTAAAAGAATAACATCTCCTGCTTTGCATGGTTGATTGTTGTCGTTGTAATGCAACACACAAGCATTAGGACCACTCGCAATAATCGGCGTGTATGCATGACCGGTAGCACGATTGCGAATGAATTCATGAATGATCTCCGCTTCGATTTCGTATTCGTGGACTTCCGGCTTGGTGAAATGTAAAACACGACGGAAAGCTTTATCGGTAATATCACAAGCCGTCTGCATCAATTGGATTTCTGTTTCCGACTTGATGGCACGCAATCTTGCCATCAATGGTCCGGAACGATCATAAGCATGATTCGGATATTGTGCTCGTAACTTAGCAGCAAACCGCTCGTCGCGGTAAGGAACTTCAGTAACGAATCGATCATTTTCATTCAAGTTGATGAAAACGGTCGACGAGTGATGCATCAATACCGGTAAAAGTGTCTGGAAATCTTCCAGCCAATAAACCGATTGAATGCCGGATTGCTTACGTGCTTCTTCTTTGGTGTACTTGTGTCCCTCCCACACAGCGATATGCTCATTGGTTTTACGAACAAACAAGACTTCACGGTATTCAGGGATAGGATGATTAGGTGCTACCACAAGAATCGTTTGTTCCTGATCAATTCCGGTCAGCCAAAACAAATCGGATTGCTGACGAAATAAAAAATTAGCATCACCATTTCTTGGCATCTCGTCGTTGCTATTAAAAAAAGCAATGGCTTTTTCGGGCAATAGTGCAACGTACTTTTTTCGGTTCTCCAGAAATAAACTGGAATCAATGGCATTGTATTTCATGGTGATAAATTTACTGAATATTCTGCGAATCGTGCCTACAACTTTGACACTTCAGATTATTCAATGATAAGTCTCAATGAAGCTCCGTCATTGGCACGCAATAGGTACATACCGCTTTGAAGTCCTGACACATCAAACGAATTACGATTATACTCAGTTGCAATGAGTTTTCCCCGGACATCGTATAGCGTAAATGAAATACTTCTGCTGAATAGTACCGTACCACCATTCGCAGGATTTGGATAAGCTTTAAGTAATGAAGGCGACAAATTCGTAATACCAATCGTCAAGTCAACATTGTTGGAGTCCGGGGTAGGGATGCTGTAGGCCAGCCATACCGGGAATCCATCTTGAATACGACCATACGATTCATCCGCAGCGGTAACAGGATAACAAACAGAGTCCACAAATGAAACGTCGGGGCGAGAGAGTTGAATACATGTTGGTGAATTGGTAAGACGGAAACCGACATGCAAATCACCTTGTGTTGCTTCATTGTCTGCCCATAACAGTATAAATCCATAAGGAGCTATTTTCAACGAATCATTACCCGCTGAAAACCGGAATTTATCAGGAGCTAAAAGATCATCGGATATATACCAGCCTTGCAGATCCAACGTATCAGCATTTGGATTATACAATTCAATCCACGGATCGAATTCTCCATAATTATCAGCAATAGTCGTACTATTAAACGCCTGTACTTCGTTGATGAATACGATCTCTGAAGTATATAACCAATTGTAAGCGCCGGGAGTTGGTACCGGAAAATCGATCCAATTAGGCGATGCATCGTAAGCTCGTCCATTCGAAATATCGGCAGTCAAAGCGCCATAGCAACGACTGTCACTCAAGGTAACACCATCGGGTTTGTTGAGATAAAGACAACCGCCAACAGCGGATAAAAGGAAGCTCAGGTGAAGAGGACCTTGCTGAGGTTGTTCGTCGGACCATAATAATAAATGTTCGCCCGGTGCAACTGATGTCAGTTGGCTTCCAAAATCAAAACGAAATTTTGTACGTTGATTCAAATCGTCTGACAAATACCAGCCGGCAAGATCAATAGTATCTTGGCCGGGATTGTAGATTTCAATCCACGGCTCGTGTTCTCCTTGATCATCCACAACACTGTTTATATTTACCGACAATAATTCATTGATCAACAAATTGCCGGCAGGAATTTCTACGTTGGTTGCATTAGGAGTGGATGCTACAAAGTCAATCCATTGCGGGGATCCGTCGTAACTTCTTCCGTAAGATGTATTAGTTGCAACTGCACCAAAGCAAACGGAATCGTTCAGCTCTCCATTTGGACGTGAAATGA
>JBEGUX010000184.1:0-3360 GCA_041178685.1 Bacteroidota bacterium | reverse complement strand
ACCTTTGACCGATAATTCGTAGCAAATCGAAGTTCGTCAGTTATAGTGGTAGATTGCAACTTTCGTGGCGACATTTTTCCGGATATAGACGTAGTGCCTACCGGATCAACGGTAGTGTCGTTGACACAATAAACAGACTTTTTACTTTTGCGATCGTACCATTCATTACTGATAATTCCATTAACAGCTGGTGTAGTTCCTGTATAAACACATGCATGACCAGGAGCGGTGTAAGTTGGCACGTAATCAAAATGTGCATTCTCGCAGGAAAACCCTTCTCTCAATAATCGTTTAAAACCATTTTCCGAATACCCTTTAGCATAGCGATATAGATAATCATAACGCATTTGATCAATTACAAGTCCTACAACAAGTGAGGGTCGCTTAAGAATTGTTTTCTCTTTGCCGGATTTATCAGGCTGCGCATCGACAATTTCTATCGTAAACAGCTGGATGATCATCATTAGCAGTACTACTAACGAAGTAGTTTTTTCATTACTAAATTTCATAGCGTAAATGAAGTGATTTTTTAGCCAAGTGTTGTACGAAAAACAAATCGTTTCAAACAATAAGCTGCGAAAGAACCGAAAACTATACCTAATAATGCGCCGAATAAAACATCAGCCGGAAAGTGCACACCCAGGTAAATGCGGCTTATTGAAACTAATATAGCCCAGCTGAATACCATCACTGACAGCCAATTCCAGCGATGGTGATATAAGCTGAACAAATAAGAAGCAAGCGCAAAAGTATTTGCAGCATGGGAGGACACAAAACCAAATGTACCGCCGCATTTACCATCAACCAGATGAAGAAATGGCAATACGGACGGATCATGACAAGGTCGTAGTCGCTGAACCCATGGTTTAATAACAGACGAGGAAAGCTGGTCTGTAATTAATATCAACAGCAAAGCCGTAAATATTATTTGCCAGAAATAACTTCTATTAGTACGAAACAAATAAACGACCAAAGCTACATAAGCGGGAATCCAAACGAATCTTTCCGTGATAAAGGCAAAAAACGAATCTGCTGCTGCTGAATGATGACTGTTTAAAAGCAACAACGCAGCCTTATCAGCTGAAATCAATGCCTCGAATACATTTAACATCATTGGTTAATCTCTTTCCAGATAGCGTCTTTTAGCGACTGAATTCCTAATCCGCTTGCGGATGAAATGAAGACGACGGGTAACTCTTGGGGAACATCTTTTTTCATTTCCTCCATCAACTCCTGATCAAGCATATCACACTTTGTAATTGCCAATAACCTTCGCTTGTCCAGCAATTCAGGATTATACTTCTCCAACTCATTCATCAAAATCCCAAAATCACGCTTGATATCAGCGCTATCGCAGGGAATCATAAACAAAAGAATAGAATTTCGTTCGATGTGTCGTAGGAATCGAACTCCCAATCCTTTGCCCAAGTGCGCACCTTCGATGATCCCCGGAATATCGGCCATGATAAATGATTTTCCGTCACGATAAGAAACCATTCCAAGATTAGGCACCAGCGTGGTAAATGGATAATCTGCGATTTCAGGTTTGGCGGCAGAAACGACGGAGAGAAGCGTGGATTTTCCGGCATTTGGAAAACCAACCAGTCCAACATCGGCCAGCAACTTCAGCTCTAACACCTTCCAGATTTCCTGTCCCGGCTCACCGGGCTGTGCGAATCGTGGCGTTTGAAGCGTAGCTGTTTTAAAAAAATTATTTCCTTTACCTCCTCTTCCGCCGGATACCAATACTCTCTCTTCGCCATCCTCGGTAATCTCAAACATCAACTCGCCGGTCTCTGCATCGCGTGCAACGGTACCTAATGGAACATCAAGGATTTCATCCTTGCCATCAGATCCTGTTTTCAAGGAAGATGAACCATTCTCACCGGGCTCTGCAATTACGTGCTTACGATATTTCAAATGCAAGAGTGTCCATAACTGCTTATTACCTTTCAAGATAATGGAACCGCCATGTCCACCATCGCCACCATCAGGTCCGCCTTTGGCTGTGTTCTTATCGCGATGAAAATGCACTGATCCTGCACCACCGGCCCCGCTTCTACAACATATTTTTACGTAATCGACAAAATTCGATGCCATTGTGCAAGATTAATTACTTCTAAAAAACTATTTCGCTTGCACGGAATTTTCAATCGCGTCGCAAAGCAATTCAAATATTGAATCTATGGATCCAATACCGTTAATACCGGTGTATTTTCCCTGCGCAGCGTAATACGCACGCACGGGTTCTGTTTTGGTGGAATACTCCTGAATACGCTTGCGAATGATCGATTCATCCTGATCATCCGGGCGGCCGGATTCTTTACCACGGTTTAATAATCGCGCGATCAGCTCCTCTTCCTGAACTTCCAACGCCAGCATTCGCGTAATGCTTGTCGATTTTTTCGTCAACAAATTATCCAAAGCTTGTGCTTGCGCCTGTGTGCGGGGAAAACCATCAAAGATGAATCCATTTGCGGAAGCATTAGCATCCAGTTTGGATTCTATCATTCCTATTACCACTTCATCAGGCACCAGCAATCCCTGATCCATCAGCTTCTTTGCTTCCAATCCTAGTACAGTTTGATTGGCAACTTCAGCACGAAGAATATCGCCGGTTGACAGGTGAACCAAATGAAAGCGGGAAATTAATTTTTCCGATTGAGTGCCTTTGCCGGCACCCGGAGGACCAAAGAGGACGAGGTTAAGCATGTTGTGGACTTATCAGTTGGATAACTTATAAATTTCATTAAGATTGCGGCCATAGCCGTCGTAATCGAGTCCGTAACCGACCAAAAAATCGTTCGGAACTTCAAAACCCACATAATCCGGTCTAAAATCGTGACGTAAAGCAGCAGGTTTGAATAATAAGGTGGCAAAACGTATAGAGGCAGGAGATGATTTTTTCAGCTCTTCTATCAAATAGACCGCAGTATCGCCGGAATCAACGATATCTTCCAGAATGATAACCGAACGTCCAGAAATATCCTGTGTAAGTCCTAATACACTTTTTATATGTCCGGTAGATTGAGTTCCGGCATAGGAAGAGACACGGATAAAACCTATTTCACAGTCCGTTGAAATTTGGCGAAAAACATCGGATGCAAAGAGAAATGCACCATTCAACACAACCACAAAAAGAGGCTTTTTTCCGGTAAAATCGGCGTCGATCTGTCGGGCAAGCTCCTTGATGCGCGCCTGGATTTCAGTAGCCGATATATTGACCTCGAAGGTTTTATCCTTGATGGTGATCCGTTTCATAATACCCGGTAAATGCCAAAAGTACGAGTTATGCGACTAGTAAACAATTTCTAATGCACCTTCCTTTTGGAATCCTTAATTTCGCACCCGAATGGGAAC
>JBEGUX010000183.1:0-6905 GCA_041178685.1 Bacteroidota bacterium | reverse complement strand
TTTTACCTATGGTAAAAGCAATATTGGTGGCCGTAATACTTCCCGTTGCTGCAACACCGCCTAACAGGACACCATTGCGGTACAATGAAATATTGGATCCATTATACACCCAGGCAAAATGCTGCCACACTTGCGGAACAATGGTTAACGCAGGAGCATTGTATGTATAAAGGTTACCGGCAGAGTTTAAAAGCCGACATTCGATAACTCCATTGTTAAGCTGAATCATATAAAATCCGCCAGCCGTTCCACGAAAACCCATCAAACCTTGTCCGTACGATAACTGATTATCGTAAAACCAACCGGCAATGGTAATTTGCGTAGAACCTGCGATGGTAGCTGTACCATTAGGAACGCTCACAAAATCATCGACTCCATCAAAATCGAGGTATTGATTCGATTGTGAAAAAGACGGTAACGAAAATAAAACCGTAAGCAGTACACACAGCGTACTGAGTTTCTTGTAAAATGTACTCATGGTAGGGAGAATTGGAGATTTATGGTTAAATATAGTATTAATCACAGAATAATTCACATGGATATTTTCAGTCGTTGGAAATGCAGGAATCAATCCATCCACCAAACTTTACGAGTTAGCTGATCGCCGGCTACTGACCCGAAGGTGCTTAACCAATTGGCATTATTGTAGGAAACTTCAGTTGGTGGAATCGGAAATCGGTACACGGATAAAGCGGCACCCTCGCGTGGCGTACGATAAGTGCGACGCGCCAAAGAAAACGCTTGTTGCGGCTGAAGGAAGAGATCCAACCAGCTCTGCGCATAAATCTGATCCAGCTGCTGTTGCTCACTTGCTGAGAAGTAATTGAGACTGTTCTGTACCGTGATGAAATTGATATTCGTAGGGACACTCACATTACTAGCGAAGGTATTTCCCAATGGAAGTCTCGAATTCGTCATTATTGTTTCCCAAAAGCGCAGCGAGAATTGCAAGCCGCTCAAGAATTCCGTTCCGGCTTGACCGACATCCTTCCCTACTCCAATACCACGCATGTACGCCTCGGCACGAAGAAACAACACCTCTGCTCCGGTCATCAGCACTTCCGGCACATAATCCATATCCCGGGCAAGATGATAATTCACCGGCGAATACAAGCACGTTGATCCCTTCAAGGAATAAACTGCATCACGCTGGTATTCGTAAGGGATGCCTCCATCCGGCTGCATGCCGGAAGCGGGATTGTTAGGATATGCCACCCATTTGTTATCGTTATTGGTATCAAAGAAGTAATATGCACGTGGATCAAAAATGCCACTGCCATCGGCACTATCATTCAGTGATAATAAATGCCAGATTGTCGATCCGAGTCGAAGATCTTTTGATTGATTGAATGACCATCCTTTACTTTCATTCCGGTAGCCGAGCTGGTACGGAAACATTAATGCACTTTGCGTATACGGATCATCGTTCAATTGTCCAAAATCATTTACACCGAAGGTAGGCTTGAAATTGACGATAATATCACGAATGATATTTCCTGCAAGCACAGGCTCTTTATTGACCATTCGCATGGCATAACGTAAACGTAATGAGTTGGCGAACTTGCGCCATTTCACTACATCACCAAAAAACAGATTATCAAAATTCTTGAACGTCAGATACGGCTCTTCAGTAGTAGCTGCCGGATCAATATGCTCCGCTGCCCAAGCCAACTCATCCAACAAGTATTTATAAATATACTCTTGCGAATCGAACGTTGGTCGCAATTTTGTTGGATCAATATAGCCGTATCCTGCAGTAGTGAATGGAATGTCACCAAATAAGTCGGTAACTTTAAATGTCTTTACAGCCAACACTATTTTCTCCATCGCCATCATGTTTTGTATTTCGTGCGATGAAGTATCCAATGCAGCCCAGCGACGCTCCAGCTCCCGCAGGTTAGGTAAAGTTGTATAATAATCTTTCCAAATCTCTTCAGTACCGATAGTGTAATTCACCCAACGCACTTGCGACAATGAAGCTTGTTGAGTTTCCTTGTAAAGCACCGAATTATTGACGTAGAGCTGCTCATTCCATCCCGACTTCAACGAAGCGATTACCGTGTTAAACAAGGAACCATCACTCGCCGTGGTAAAACCATTAGGATTCTTATTGATCTCTTCGAAATCTTTTTCACAAGACGATAAAATAGCAAAAGAGAAAAGTACGGATAGTAGCGTAAGTTTATTTTTCATGATCTCTCCTCCTGATTAAAATTTAGCGGTTACCCCGAACGTAAATGATCTAACGCCCGGCAAAGAGGCCCACTCAAATCCTTGAGCATCGCCTGCGCCTAAGATTCCTTCCGGGTTAATCCGATCTGGAACGGATGAATAGAAATAGAATAAATCCCTAGCAGTAAATAAAGCCGTCAAGCCCTGAAAGATCTTTAGTTTACGCACCAGCTTTTCGGGCAAGTCATAGGTCAGCGTGACTTCACGCATCTTCACCCAGGTGTTTTCTACAATGCCGGGCTTGGACAAGAAATTTCCCCATCCGCCGGCATTGGGCAAATATTTATAATAGTAATGAACGACAGTCGTATTTGGTGTTCCATCTTCATGGACACCCGGCAGTATAACGCCGGAATTCGTTGTTACACCGTCACCATCCGTAAAAGGAAGTCCTCCACCATCACGCTCTTCCAGTGTTTCCGGACGTTGTCCCGATTGCAATCCGATTACATAAGAACCGCAATAGATTTCACCGCCGATTTTCGCGTCCACCAAAGTGCGCAATGTAAAATTCTTGTAGCTGACTTCTGTAGTCCAACCCATCAACAATTTAGGTGATGCATTACCGATTTTAACTCGCTTATCGGAAATTAGGTATTTAGTTCCTTCGTCATTCAACACCGGCTGTCCGTTCAAATAGACATAGTCCCATCCTACGATAGTACCGAAATCATCACCCTCTTGTAGCGCCATCTGCGGTCCATTTTCACCCCAAATGTCAGCGAGAATATAGGTGTCAGCAAAATCACCCAGACTTTCCACACGATTTCGGTTGCGTGTCATTACAATTCCTGACTTCACCACGGTGGAAGGACCTTGCCAAAGTGTCGCGTTCAGCAATAACTCAAAACCACGGTTGGAAATAGCACCTTCGTTGATCAACACGGATGAGGACCCAGCAGAAACAGGCAACGGCGTTTTTATAATCTGATCGAACGAGTATTTATAATAGTAAGTGAAATCCAGTACGATTCGATCATCCAGAAATCCAAGATTCGTTCCAATCTCGTAAGAGTTCACACGTTGCGGCTTCAAACCGATCGGTGGAATAACGCTTGGAAATGTGGTAGATTGATCGCCGCCGAATAACGCCGTCGAATAATAAAATTCGGTCTGGTAAGGATCGGTGTCTGTTGCCGTTTGCGCTACACCTCCGCGCACTTTAGCGTAGCTCAACCAATTATTTTTAATATCCAGCGCATCCGTAGCTACATAACTCACTGACACACCAGGATAGAAATAAGAGTTTTCGTTTTTAGGTAACGTAGAAGACCAATCTTGCCGACCGGTAAGTTCAACGAATAAATAATCCTTATAATTTACGTTGGCAAAAGCGTAAAGCGAATTGATCTTCTTTTCGTAGAACGATGTTCTGGGCACCAGCTTGCTTAAATCGTCGCCTGCTTTTACAACGATTACATTTCCGTTGGCATCCTGTCCGTAAACCGGCGCTGTATAATTAGACAAACTGTACCAGTTCGGATAATACCAGGTGCCAGAGTTGGCAGCCACGCTGTGCATATCACGACTCCAGCTCGATCCACCAAGATTAAAATCAACACTGAAATCAGAACCAAAAATATTTTTTTGGGATGCCGTGAAGAGGAATTCACTGTTTACGCTTTTATCACGCATCACCGATTCTGAATAATATCCATCCAACAAGCCGATCAAATCAGCCGGTTTGTTTTTAGATTGGTATTCATCATTCGTATAATCAATACCTGTACGACCCATGAAGGTGAGCCAAGGTGTAATCGTATAATTCAAGGTTAAGCCGCCTAACAACTTATTACGATCAAGTGTAGTATTGTTGTTGAAATACTTCCACCATAAATGTTTGTCGACGTACAAGTAGGGATAACCATCTTGCGGGTTGCGAGTGCCATCATTCAACTGGTAATTATAAAAATCTTCGCCTTGATAACTGCGCGGCCAAGAGTATAACTGACCTTTATTGAACGATAATGGGTCTTCACCCAACAGTGGACTGTTCAAGCGATTGTAATTGAGATACGATCCGGAAAGATTCACACTAACCTTATCTGAGACCTTAAGCGTAGAATTGGTGTTAATTGTATTTTGCTTGAAGTTACTGTTCAGCACGATGGGTGTGTTTTCAGTATGCGTGATAGACAAACGCATGTTGCCTATATCGCCGCCGCCCTCTGCGGAAACATTATGAGTGATGGCGTGACCATTCTGAAATGGAATTTTCAGATTGTCGGGTTGTGGCGACCAGGAACGTAATGATCCGTCCCACCAACGAATAGTACGGCCATCCATTTGCGGCCCCCAGGAAACTGCAGAGCCCGGATAACCAAATTCAGGATCGGTTGAAAGATTAGGGAATAACGGAATACTATCAGCACCCAGTTCGAATGTTGGTTGCGTAAAATCAGTTGAAGGTGCGCCGCCTCCATATTTATTCTGTACATCACGGTAGCGGTAAGGCACCGTTGATTTGTAGGTCATATTGTAAGTGACACCAATCCCTTTCTGCTTGCGGCCTCTACGAGTGGTGATGAGCACTACGCCGTTGGCACCACGCGCACCGTACAACGCAGATGCTGCTCCACCTTTAAGAATGTTGACCGACTCAATGTCTTCACGATTAATGTTGTTGATCGCCGACCCCCAATCGCGACCGCGACCGATGTTTGTCATTCCCGGATCGTTACTCATGGGAATACCATCCACAACTATAAGTGGTTGATTGTTGCCGGAGATGTTGTTATTGCCTCGAATTGTTATGCGTGTAGTACCGCCATCAACACCATCGGGATTGGAAATTTGAACGCCGGATACTTTTCCGGTCATAGCGTTTAAAATATTCGGTGAGTTGGATTGCTGGATTTGCATCCCTTCCACTTTTTCCGTTGAATATCCCAATTCACGTTTTTGTCTGTTGACACCCAAAGCAGTTACCACGACTTCGTCCAGCTCCTGCAATTTCGGTTGCAGCTTAATATTTAGCTGTTGTTGCGTACCCACACGCACAGCGTGGGTTATGTAACCCACATAACTGAATAGCAAAGTATCGTTGGCCGACAAACCATCCAACGTAAAACTTCCGTTGACATCAGTAGTTGTTCCGCTAGTTGTTCCTTTAACAGCAACTATTATAAATGGTAGCGGCTCGCCACTTTCAGCATCTCGAACGGTTCCGGTTACTTTTTGCGCTTGTGCATTGAGGCCGGAAAGCAGGACAATAAAAAACAAAAGAAGTACACGTGCGTGCATAGTCAACAATTTGGATGACGAATATAAAAAAGTAGGGCGAGGTAGGAAAGAAAACCAACAAACGATCAATGACCTATTGCCTTGAATTTCAATGTATTTTGTCTCACTTCAGCCAACCAAAAGTTGAACAAAAGCCTAAGAACTTAATTTTATGAAAAACACACTCAAAAAGGGACTTAAAAATGCAGTATTTACGAATATGGAGGAATCGGAAAGCTGCTGTAAAATGGCTGCTGCAATCTAATTAGAATGGGTTGAAAAGTTATTCTTTCCTGCTTTGCCGCTCCTCAATAAACCAGGACGCAAGGTAACTGGTAAAGGTGCCAAATAGTGCCATTCCAGTAAGCATCAAGATTGCAGAAATAAAACGGCCTTCCATGGTAACCGGGAAAAGCTCCCCGTAAAAAATGGTGGTGATGGTTTCGTACGACCACCAGATCGCGTCCTCTGCAGTACGAATATTGCTTTCGGGCGAATCTTCCACTTGTAAAATAGCAATAGAGGAAAAGATGATCATAAGAAAAGAAATCGTCACAACCATGGCCAAAGTTCCTTGCGCACGATTCTTAAAAAGATGAAGGGTTATATGACGAACCGATCGAAAAGCGCGGAGAACGCGAAAGATGCGAATCACACTATAGGCGCGTCCGGCCCTAAAAATAGAAATGTTGGGAATACTCGACACCAGATCGAACCAACCCCAACGCATAAATTTCCACTTATTTTCTGCGCGGTAAAAACGAAGTAAAAAATCATGGAGGAAAACTACACAGATAGCATTATCCATATAGTCGAGAATCTGATCGACTTCGGGATTAAAATCGATAAACGTTTTCAGCGCCAAAACGAGTAAAACGTAAATAGATAGCACTACGATTAACAAACTTCGAAAACCGAATTCTTCTTTTTCTTTTACTTGCTTAGTATTCGTCATGGCATGAGAAATAATGGATCTAAGTTGTTTCCAATAAATCGCTATACGATTATTAATTCTTGATAAAGCGGCGAACGGCTTGCTTTCCACCCGCATCAATGACAAGATAATAGATTCCTGACGACAATGCTGAAACATCTATAGCAACCGATGACGTGGTATAATATTTCGAATCAAAAAGCTGGGCACCCATTATAGAATAAACACGCACCGAAAAGCCGGACTGAATAACTCCTGTAACATCAAGTTGGAGTTGTGAATTGACAGGATTGGGATGAAGCGATATGTTAAGTATTTCCGAGTCCTTTATACCGGCAATGATTACCGTAACCGAATTAGAAAATGAACTGCAACCCAAACTATCTGTTGCCTCTACCGAATAATCTCCACCCTGAAGAGCAACGTACAGTTGATCAGTAGCTCCAGGAATTGCAACTCCATTCCTATACCACTGATAAGAGGAAGCTGAAGTGCTTATTAGCGAGTCTCCATTTGC
>JBEGUX010000182.1:0-4997 GCA_041178685.1 Bacteroidota bacterium | reverse complement strand
TCTACCACAGGATGCCCAACACCTCCGGCTGATGGTTTCTTTACTCCTGCAAATTACCGTGGTGCATTCGCTCCAACAGGTAAAAACTGGTTATCTGAGTTTGCTCAGGCAAAGATTTTAGGTGCAGTGAATGGTTCTCAGGACTGTCCTACAGATCTTAATACAGACGGTATTACTAACAACTCTGACTTCTTGCAATTGTTGGGTAAGTTCAACCAGTCTTGCCAGTAATTCTTAAACTACTTATTACAACTAAAATTATAACAACATAACAACATAACAACATGAAACGCATATTGCACGTCTTGTTTTATTGCTTGTTGCTGGTCTCTTTGCTTTCGGTGAAGTCGGCAATTGCACAAAACGGACTCGAAAACATCATTGTGGAGAAGTATTATGTCTCCAACGCTGCAGACTCTGCAGCAGCAGCAGGAGTACTTCCTGTAGGATCTGTTACCTATCGTATCTATGTAGATATGAAGCCAGGCTATAATTTCCAGGCACTTTATGGTGTAGCTGCACATCCGCTTACAATTCAATCTACTGCTCCGTTTTTTAACGATGAGAACTATGGCTCTACCTCTCCTAACGGTATTAGTACAACAAATATCAGGAAGTTTACTGCTATGATTGATTCCTGGTTTTCAGTAGGTGCAGGTTGTGCCGGTAAAGTAGGTTCACGAAAAACCGTCGACTCAGATGGCTCATTAGGAAATGCAAATGGTATACTTGCCAACAATGATCCTACGATCACTTTCCCAATCACGGGTACTAACTCCCGCGATGGATTGTTGACCGGCTCACCTGTGGCAGTGACCTTCGTAGGTCTTAATAATACCGGTAATGGCGACTTAGGTGTATTCGATGGTACCAGCCAGGTTGGTACATTGTTCACCACCAATAACGGATCTATTGCAGCACTTGGTGGTGCTACCGGTTTGGATACTACTAACATTGTTTGTGTTGGTCAGTTTACTACTACAGGTGTATTGTCGTATGTACTTAACGTACAAATTGGAACTCCTACTGGCGGTACAGAAAACTACGTTTCTTCGAACCCAACCGGCTCTGAAATCACCCGTACGTTTTTGACCGGAACAGTAGGTGCAGCTAACCAGGCGCCAACAGTAAGTATTACTGCTCCTGCTAATGGTGCAAGCTTTATCACCGGCTCTTCAATTTCAATTACTGCTACAGCAGCTGATGCTGACGGAAGTGTATCATCTGTTGAGTTTTTTGTAGATGGCGTTTCTATTGGTGTTGATAACGCTGCTCCTTATGCTGCCACCTATACCGGCGTTGCTGGTACTCGTGTGATCACAGCGCGTGCTACGGATGATCAGGGAACACAAACTACATCATCTGCAGTTACCATTACTGTTGCTAATAATCCTCCGCCAACTTGTTCTATTACTGCACCGGCTAACGGAGCTTCATTTGTTGTTGGTGACGCTGTTTCAATTACAGCTACTGCAACGGATAACGGTTCGGTGACACAGGTTGAGTTTTTTGTTGATGGAGTTTCGTTGTCTGTTGACAATACTTCACCTTATGCTGCTACCTACACGGCTACATTGGGATCACACACCATTACAGCTCGTGCAACAGATAACTTAGGGGCTCAAACAACATCCACCGCTGTTACAATCAGTGTAGTGAACAACGTTCCTCCGACAGTTTCTGTTACCGCACCTGCAAATGGAGCCAACTTCACTTTTCCAGCTACGGTTACAATCACGGCATCTGCTTCAGATCCTGATGGTTCAGTATCAAGTGTTGGTTTCTTTGTAAATGGCTCATTGGTGGGAACAGATAATACCGCTCCTTATTCATTTGCCTGGACATCAGTCATCGGTACGGCTTCAATTACAGCACGTGCAACCGATAACCGCGGAGCTGTTACTACCTCAGCTGCTGTATCTGTGAGTATTCTTGATCCCAATGCACTTCCATACAAGGTGGCTACTTTGAGCGCAAGATGTGTTGACACAAGTGTTTGTTTGCCTATCCGTGCCGTTGATACGATTGCTAATGTCATTGGATATGATATGACGCTTCAATACAATCAGTCGAAGCTTCGCGCTACAGGTAACATCACCGTGTTGTCTGATCTTATTAACCCTGCTTATGTAGATGTTGCGAATTCTATCGATAGCGTTAATGGACAAATCAACATCTCTTTGTTCTTTAATTCAACAGCGCCGGCCAATGCGGCATTTGCAGGCTTTGGAAATTTAATTTGTGTTGAGTTTGTTAAGAAGAGCGCGTTCTCTAATATAGATACAGCTGCCGTTTCAATCCCATTCCTCCAAGAAAGCTATTTCAACGGTGTTTCTTCACGTTTGGTGGAAGCTGGTAAGTATTTGTCTTTCAAAGACAGCCTTTTCCAGGGTTCATTGAAATTCTGGTTGGATAACTCAGCAATTAAATACAATGCTGCGAATCCTAACCAATTCTTGGTCACCAATATCAAAGGCGTAAATGACTCTTGTACTTCATATTCATCTGTTGCTACTCAGCCGGATACCAACGGTGTATTCTCGTATGTATTGAACAACCTGCGTAAAATCAATATTGAGAAGAATATTCTTGGAACGGTTAGTGTTCAGCCTGTCATCAACGGATTTGATGCGTTCCTTATTCGCCGGACTATTTTAAGCGACCCAACTTTTATTCCTAATGTTTATCAGGCGATTGCTATGGACGTTAACCGTGATGGTGTTATTTCTGCCGGTGACTTATCGCAAGTGAATCAGCGTGCTGTATTATTGGTGCCAGAATTCCGTCAGGCATGGAACTATAATGCATCCGGTGTTTCTAACGGATCTCCTTCCAAAGATTGGGTGTTTGTGGATTCTTCAACAACCTTACGTAACGATCTTGCCTACCGGATTTCAACAACATTCCCGGGCGATGACGGTGTAGGTTTCTCCAAGAGCAGAGTTCCGGTAACTTCATTCTGTTTGACTGCTAATGTTTCAGCGAATACCGCTTGTCCTGAGTTTTTCGGTGATGTGTTCCGTGGTATTCTTGTAGGTGATGTAAACGGTAGTTACTCTGCAACCAATCCGAACAGCAATTTCCGATTGTCAGGTAATGAAAGCGTAGTGCTGGATGGCGCATCTTCAAATCAAAATGGTCAGTTTATCGATGTTCCGGTGTACTTTACCTCAACGGAAGATGTTCACGCTTTGGACTTTGCTTTGAAGTTCAATGAAAATGCTCTACGCTTTGTTGGCGTTACTACTAGTGACAATACAACCGAAGGTCTTGCTCACTTCAATGAAGACGATCGTACGGTACGTTACACTTCGTTCAATTTGAATTCCATGAATGCAATGGTGAAAATAGCTACTGCTCGTTTCGAAGTATTGAATGGCAGCTATAGCTCCAACGATATCGAGATAACCGAAGCTTACCTCAATGGTGATGCGGTACGTTTCAGTAATTCTTCGTTGGCGGAAAGTGTAAACCTGATGGTTTATCCTAATCCTACCAATGCTGATTTGAACATTGTTTCTACACAGGATGTACAGGTTGAAATTTACGATGTAAATGGCAGTCTTGTATTTAGCCGCCCACAATTAATGGCCGGCGATCGCTTGGTTGTTGCTACCGGAAGCTTCGCCTCCGGTGTATATACATTGCGTGCGGTTAACAGCAATTTTGTTAGCACACAGAAAATTGTAGTAAATAAATAAAAGTAAAAACAAAATGAGCCGGTCCTGAATGCACGGACTGGCTCATTTTTAATCTACAATAAAATGAAAATTAGCGCAGACAAAATAGACAGTTTGTTTTCAAGAAAAACGCTGATTTTACTTTTTTCATTTATCATGATTATATCAGGAACGAGCCGTGCCGGCGTAAATCAAAAATTAAATACAATTGATGCACTAGATTCCGTGATTATTGATTTGGATCAGGCAGTTTATGCAGGCGGTAAAGTAGATATTCCTGTTTATTTCAATTCTGATGATACTATCTATGCAGTCGATTTCGCATTTCGTCCGATAGGCTCATCCATCACTTTTGATACAATTATTAAACTCATTCCATTCAATACATTGTATAATTTAAATCCTCAGGACAGTGTACTTCGATTTACTTCTTATTCATTAAATCAGCTTCCTAATCTTACCCCGATTGTTACCATCCGTTTGAATCATTTTGTCTCTCCGGTAACTGCTGCTGATTTCTTAAATGCTGAAGCTTATTTGAATGGATTTCCATGTGCCTATAGAATTGGATCAAATCCAATATCTGATATTCAAGATGTAAATCGTCGGGATACTGATGCTTATCCGAACCCTTTTTCTGATGCACTTTATGTGTCCGGTATTAAAGGCGATCAGTTTACGTTATTTGCTTTATCAGGTCAGGTTGTGCTTCAACACCAGCTCACTCGTGATGAAGCAAATAGGATGTTATCTACTACAATGCTTGAAAGTGGAATTTATATTTTGGAAGAGCGTGGTTTGAACCATTTGCGAAGAAATAAATTTATTCTGGTTAGGTAGTTTAATTTTAATAATACAGCAAAAGCCGATGTTTTGAGTTGTATCGGAATTGCTTAGGTCGTACGATGAGTGGTCAGGCTCGTCTACGGCCTTTTTTATTTTTATTATCTTACCTTGTGACTAGAAATAATTTAATCGAACGATTAAATATTTAGCTTACCAATGAAAACACTCTACCTAATTCGTCACTCCAAATCCAGTTGGGAAATTTCGAATATTAGTGACCTTTACCGGCCCCTGAATCAGCGCGGCTATGATGATGCATTGGCCTTAGGAGCTTTTATGCAAGTAGAAAAGTATATTCCTGAGGTAATAATTAGTAGTCCATCGGTTAGGACCTATTCTACAGCATTAATTGTGCTGAATCAATTATCCATGAGCCAATTGCAATTAGAGATTGACAATACATTGTACGAAACAGACGTTGAAAAGTATGCTGATGCAGTACTCGATCGACTTTCATCTGTAAACACTATT
>JBEGUX010000181.1:0-8022 GCA_041178685.1 Bacteroidota bacterium | reverse complement strand
TGATAATCCTGGTTACGTTGGTACTAACCAATACGAGTTTGATATCATGGTGAAGTCAATGGGGAGCACCAGTAGTTTCCAGTTACGTACTTTTCAGGCGGGTATCTACGTTGACTCTGTGTGGGTCGCCGGTGGAGCCTTATCGGTGTCGAATGTTGCCGGTGGATCACAGCTATCTTCCCCCGGATATAACGGTTCCTTCCAATGGAATGCTACAGATCGATTGATTAATTGTGCTGTAAATGTTGGTGTACGTCCCTCCAGTGCTTCGTGCGTTTCATCTACTATAGGTACCGCGCCAATCAAAGTTGCACGTATTCGAGTTGCCAACTCTGTTGCTTTTACCTGTGGTCCACCTAATTTGAAATTCAATTATGTACAAAACGCGAACCCATTGCGTTTGCGTACCAGCGTTTCTTGGCGCACTTCCGGTTGTACAACCAACTACGACATGTTCTATCCAAACCGTCCCTTTACCGGACAGGCTTATTTCAACGGAGAATTATATTCTGCTTCTGATGTTGATGGAAGATCTCCTTCGAGCGTTATTGCCAATAGCTTACCTTGCACAGTTCCATACAATGTAACGGTCTTCATTGAAGGTTACTATTTGGGTGCTGGTGAAATGCAGCCGGTATTGATGAATCAGGCAGTTGCTAATGCTACTGCTTTACAGACAGACACCATTACCATAGAGTTGAGAAATACCGTTGATCCTTCCTTGGTGGTTTCATCACTTACAGCTGTACTTTCAACTACAGGTTTGGCTTCATGTATTTTCCCTTCGAGTACTTCAGGTAATAGTTACTGGTTGGTGATTAAGCATCGCAGTTCTATAGAAACATGGAGCGCAGCTCCTGTGGTTATAGCTTCAAACGGCACTTACAATTTTACTACTGCGGCGTCGCAAGCATACGGCGATAACTTGGCGCAGGTAGGAAGCGGAGTTTATGCTATGTTCTCCGGCGATCTCAACCAGGATATGTTTGTTGATGCAACAGACTTTCCGTTGTTCGATATTGATAACTCTGACGGAGTATTGTTCAGTTATGTGGTATCTGATGTGAATGGCGACGGCTTCGTCGACGCTACCGACTTTCCAGTGTTCGACTTCAACAATCAGCTTGGTGTGTTTGCACTTACGCCTTGATTTTTTTTAGTGCGCAGCTGAGCATTCTCCCCATCTTTCTGCTTAATTGTAAAGCTCAGCCAAGAGTGATTACTCGTCTGTATTGTGATACATCATCAAAATAAACAACCCCGCAAATCAAACTGGATAATGCGGGGTTGTTTATTTTCAGGCGATATCAGATCCGCCTGTTAATTATGCTTCGGCGACTTCGGTCAGATCTACCGGTACAACTTGCGTGATGCCGGCTTCTACCATCGTGATACCATAAATGATATCGGTAGCTGTCATCGTACGTTTATTGTGCGTGATGATGATGAACTGAGAATCTTTCGAGAAGGTCTTAATGATGTTATTGAACTTATCGATGTTGGCATCGTCCAGCGGAGCATCAACCTCGTCGAAGATACAGAAAGGTGCCGGTTTCAATAGATAAATACCAAAGAGTAGGGCAGTAGCGGTTAACGTTTTCTCACCACCTGATAATTGTGAAATGGAAAGTGGACGCTTGCCTTTTGGCTTGGCGATGATTTGTACGTCACTCTCTGTAGGGTTTTCAGGATTGAGAAGCACCAGGTCGCAGTCGTCATCTTCTGTGAAGAGTGAACGGAAAACTTTAATGAAGTTTTCGCGGATCTGATGGAAAGCGACCATGAAGTTTTCTTTCGCGGTCTTTTCAATCTCTTCGATGGTTTGCAACAACGATTCTTTAGCCTTGATTAGGTCTTCTTTCTGCGTGGTGATAAACGTATAACGCTCGTTGATTTCGGAATAGGCTTCAATAGCCATTGGGTTGATAGGACCGTAATTATCGAGCTGGCCTTTCTGCTTGTTTACTTTTTCGCGCAACTCGTCTTCTTGCCACTCGGCAGACGGCTCGCGATCCAGAATATCATTAATATCGATTCCGAACTCCACACTTAATCGCTCTTTAAGCGAGTTCAGCTGGATTTTCAGATCGGTGGTTTTATCTTTTATGGCTTGTGCCAATTGATCGCACTGCTCACGCTGATGGCGGGTATGACGAATCTTGGATTCCAGCGAATCAATCTCGCCGCGTGAAGAGAAATATTCAGCTTCTACTGTTGAGACAACTTGTTCGGCCTGCTCTTTTTCAGCGTAGAGCTCCATCAACTGAGAGTCGAAGTCGCTGGAAGATTCAATAAGCAGCCGGGTTTGTTCCTGGACAGACTCCAGCTCACCGGTGTTGGTGGTAATGTTGTTTTGAAGCGACTCCAGCAAATTGTTTTTGTAAGCAAGGTCACGTACGATGGTCGCAATCTTGTTCTGTTGCTGGATGTAATGAATGTGCTGCTGATTGTATTCGCCACTGCGGCGGTTTACTTCTTCTGTAAGAGCATTAAAGGTTTCCTGCAAACTGCTAACCTGCGCGTTGATCTGATCGAATTGGGAACGCAACAAGTCAACTTTTTCGTGGAAGCTGAGATTGTCCTCTTCCAGAACAGCATCGATGGATACCAGCTGGTCATTCAGGTTGGAAAGTATTTCCTGGTTGTTGCGTATGCCGGAAGCAAGATGTTCCGTCTTGTTATGTAGCGTGGTATGCTCTTGCACCGAACGCTGCAATTCCTGTTGCGTTGTGTTGCGGGCGTTGGCCGTTTGCTCGCGCTGACGGCGATTATCCTGCAATCCTTGTTGAAGGTTTTCGTGATTGCGACGCAACACTTCCAGCTCAGCGGTGAGCGTTTCGATCTCTTTAGCTAACGTTTCAAGATGTTTAGCACGACCAATGCGCTTACCGTCGAAAAGACCAACAGATCCGCCTGAAAGTGTATGACGTGTTTTGCAGTATTTTCCGTTTTGAGAAATGAATACGAGCGATTTGTTGTCATCCCGAAGGAAAGGTGTGCGTTCCTGATCTTCCGTAACGATATAAACGTTGCGAAGAAGGTTCGCGCAAAGAGAACGGTATTTCTCTTCTACATCCAGGATGTCGAGTGCAGGAATGCAATTAGCGATATGCTCTGCAGTGGCGCTTGCATTCTCAAAATTCTGAAGAATAAAGAAGTTGGCGCGTCCTTTAGAGGCTTCAGAAAGCAAGTTCACAGCTCGGCTGCCTGACTCCACATCTTCAATCACGAAATAATTCATGAAAGGATCGAGGTAGTTTTCAATGGCCGTTTTATACTCCGGGCGACAACTTAAAATCTCTGAAAACAACGGAGCTCGGAAGCCATCCTGCGCATTCTTGCGGAGGTAACGGAGTGACTCCGGATACCCTTCCAGATTTTCTACAAGACTCTTGGTGAGATTATATTCGTTTTGACGGGCGTCCAGTTTACGGGAGCAACCCATTACAGCCTCATTGGAAGCTTTTAGTTCATCTTCCAGCCGGTGAACGGATTGGCCGAGCTGCTCCTCCTGATCGCGAAGAGCGGTAAGCTTCTCTTCGAGACTTTCTTTCTTTAAGCGACTTTCGGTTTCTCGACCGGACAAACTATTGCGCTCTTGCTCGGCAACTTCGACCTCGCCGTTGAGGCGGGTTATTTCCTTGAGCAGGGAATCTTTGCGGGCTTGCGTTACGGCAAGACTTTTCTCCGATTCGTGCATGGCCACTTGAATCGACTGAGCTTCGCCGGTCAAGCGATGTAGATCACTCTTCATCTGATCGTGGCGGGAACGTGTTTCATCAAGAATGCTCTTTAGCTCATTCAATTGGATTGAAAATTGCTCGAGGGCCAATTCTTCGTTGAACTTTTCTTCTTCACCAACACGGATTTGGTCTTGAGTGGCAATCAGGTTGTTTTTGTCCTGAGCCAATTGCTGGTTCAAGGTGGATTCTTTATCCTGAAGAAACTTAAGCTTTTCGTTGCTTACTTTCTTGTCGTTCTCTTGTTGACGGATAGTATTAACCTTTTCGTTGAGCTGTCGCTGAAGCTCTGCCAACTCCTTTTCCTTATCGAGTGAGTAAAGCTTTTTTTGCTGCAATCCGGCTTCTGCCTCATTCAGCTGAGTATCCAGCTGAATACGCTCTTCCTGCTGACGGTTTTCTTGCGATTGCAAGTCGTCAAAAGTTTGTTTGCTGCCGGAAAGTGTGAATATAGCCAACTCCGTACTGAGTTCTTTGTATTGCTCCTTGAGTTTATAATAGCGCTCCGTTTTCTTGGCTTGAGATTCGAGCGATTTCATATTTCGCTCAATCTCGAACAACAAATCGTTGACGCGGCTCAGATCGGCATCGGTATCGGCCAGTTTCTGCAAGGTCTGCTTGCGACGAATCTTATATTTGGAAATACCTGCTGCTTCTTCAAGCAGATTTTTGATGGCATTGTTTTTATCGTTCAGAATCTCATCCACCATCTTCAATTCGATGATCGCATATGAATCTGATCCGATGCCGGTATCCAGGAAAAGATCGGTAATATCCTTAAGACGACAGGATACGTTATTTAATAAGTATTCACTCTCGCCTGTACGGTACAAGCGGCGTGTTATGGTGACCGTTGAATATTCAGTAGGAAGGATATTCTTCGTGTTTTCAAAAGTCATGCTGACTTCAGCTACAGAAGAGGGCTTACGGTTCTTAGTTCCGTTGAAGATGATGTTTTCCATCTTCTCGGAGCGAAGCATCCGGGTCTTTTGTTCACCCAATACCCAACGGATCGAGTCAACTACATTGGATTTACCGGATCCGTTCGGACCCACGATAGCCGTGACACCTTTATCAAAGTGGATAATGGCCTTTTCGCCAAAACTCTTGAACCCCTTGATTTCGAGGGATGTTAGACGCATACGATAGATTTCTTGAAATAATTAAGTAGGCAAATTTAGCGGAATTGCGCAGGTAACAGCAGTTTTGTTGATAACTCATTCATAATTGTGTGCAACTAAACATTATAAATTTTCCGGCTGTTTTTTCCCTATGAAAAGTGCTAAAAACCGGAAATGACTGACTTTGGTCATTTGTACTGACAGCCAAAACGTTAAGGGATTGTTAGAATTATTTTTTTGTTTTTTTAATTGATTTCCTACTTTTAGCCCTTTAAAGCAATACATCCACTCTAAAAAAAACAGGTGTACTATGGGACGTAAGGTAAGTTTACCGCTCCTCTTCTTGGCTTTCTTCAGTATTTCAGCTTGGGCACAAACCGGTGAAATCCGTGGTAAGGTGACCGAAGCCGGCAGCAAGGAAGGAGTGCCATTCGCGAGTGTCGCAGCATTACTCAACGGACAACAAGTCCAGGGAACAGTTACTGACTTTGACGGTAACTTTTCAATCAAGCCGTTGAACCCCGGAAAATACGACGTCAAGGTGACTTGCGTTGGTTACAATCCAAAACAAGTTAACGGAGTCCTCGTTACCGCTGATAAGGCTTCATTTGCCAACTTCGAACTTGGTAAAGGAGTGGAGCTGAAAGCTGTAGAAGTTGTGGAATACTCCGTACCACTTATTGATAAAGGTAGTCCATCGAGTGCGAAAACGGTTACCTATGAAGAGATTCAGGCCGCTCCAACCCGTGACGTAAACTCCATTGCTTCCCAAACTGCCGGCGTATACCAAAAAGATCAGGGCGATGCGTTGAACATCCGTGGTTCCCGCTCGGATGGTACAGTTTATTTCGTCGACGGTATTAAAGTTCGCGGTAGTGTTGGTCTTCCTCAAAAAGGACAAGAGCAGATCACGGTTATCACCGGTGGTGTGCCGGCTCAGTACGGTGATGCTACAGGTGGTATTATCAGTATTACTACACGCGGTCCATCACGCGAGTTTGCAGGTGGTATCGAGTTGGCTACGTCCGAGTTCTTTGATGATTATGGTTACAACCTTGCCGCCTTCGACCTCTCTGGTCCGATTGTAACTCGCCGCGACTCAGCCGGAAACAAAACCAGTGCGGCTGCAGGTTTCTTCCTCGCCGGCGAATACCAGGCTGATCAGGATCCAAACCCTTCTGCTATTCCTATTTATGTGGTCAAGGATGATATTCTTGATGATGTTCGTGCAAATCCGCTGGTTCGCTCTCCGTTCGGTGCTAACTATATCCACCGTTCACACTTCTTTACGTACGATGACATGACCACTCAGCGTTATCGTCCTAACGTAGCTTCCGGCGCTTTGCGTTTAAATGGTAAGCTCGATTTTGCGCCAACCAAATCGGTGAATATATCCCTTGGTGGTTCATTCGAGCGATTCCGTCGTAATGATTACATCGACATTTATTCGTTGATGAACTACGATCAAAATCCTTTGTCTTCCGGTACCAACTGGCGTGTTTTCGGTAAACTGACTCAGCGCTTTACTTCTAGCGCTAATGAGCGTTCCTCATCGAATATCCGCAACGCTTATTATACGATTCAGGCCGATTACTCGAAAAACACGTTTGTTTCAGAGAATGAACAGCATCGTGATCGTGTGTTTGACTACGGTTATATTGGATCATTCACCCGTAGCAGTGTACCCTTTTACATTCCTGAAGTTATCGAGCGTCCAGGTCAGACCGACAGTATAGTTTATACTCAGGTAGCTAACTTCGATACCTTATATGATTACGTCCCAGGCACGTTAAATCCTAATACCAGTAATTACACCACTCAATATTATAGTCTGACAGATCCTTTCGGAACTCCCGGATACCAGGATAATTTTGACAACGTATTGTTGCGTGGAGGTCTGGTAAATGGCGATAATCGTAACCCGTTGAACGTATATGGCTTGTGGGCAACTCCAGGTCGTGTTCGTAACGGTTTCAGCAAGTCAGAAAACGAACAGTTCCGTTTTGTTGCCTCGTTCTCCGCCGATATCAAAAATCATAACATCATTGTTGGTGGTGAATTTGAACAGCGTACAGACCGTGGTTACAGCATCGCTGCCAGCAGCTTGTGGTCGCTGGCACGTTTCCTCGGAAACGCTAATATCACCGGTTATGATGAAAGCACTGCTCAATATTATACCGACTACTCCAGCGGTCAGCCGGAAACGTATGTTACGTTCGATTCCAAATACGAGCCAACCACCAATCTTGTCGGTGAAGTTGCTCCCGGATTCTATGAAAATGTGCGTGCCGCTTTGGGTGTAGGTCTTACAGATACTATTCAAACGGATGCACTCGCGCCAAGCTTCTATAAGCTCAGCATGTTTACTCCTGATGAGTTGAGTGGATTGGTAGGCTACTATGGATACGATTACCAGGGAAATAAGCTCTCCGGAAAGCCGGCGTTCATGGACTACTACGATAAGAAAGATGCCACGAACAACTTTACACGTAACATCGACGCATTCCGTCCTACTTACGTTGCAGGTTATATCCAGGACCGTTTTAATTTCAATGACATCACCTTTAATATCGGTGTTCGTGTCGACTACTTCGATGCTAACCAATATGTATTGAAGGATAAATACCTGATTTTTGATGCTTATCGTGCAGGCGATCAGGAAGCCAGGAATTTGGGCTCTATTCCTACCAGTGTAGGTAATGATTATGTGGTTTACGTCAATAACGTAAGCAATCCTACGCAAATCGTAGGTTATCGTAACAACGATCAATGGTACGATGCTCAGGGTAATGAAATCGCCGATTTGACTCCGCTCCTCGAAGGCGGTGGAAATTCCGGTGGTATTCAACCGTTCATTAAAAATCCTAATGATGTACAGAACGCTATTGTGCGATCTGATATCTTTAAGCGTTACGATCCGCAAGTAAATATCATGCCGCGTATCGCTTTCGCGTTCCCGATTTCTGATGAAGCGAATTTCAAAGCGCACTACGATGTGTTGACGCAGCGTCCTCAGGATGGCGGATTGTTACGTTTCAATCCGGTTTCTTACCGCTCATTGGCTCAAGGTGTTTCCGGTACAGTCAGCAATCCTGATTTGAAGCCTGAACGTACTACCGAATATGAACTCTCTTTCCAGCAACGTCTGAGCCGTTCTTCGG
>JBEGUX010000180.1:0-2585 GCA_041178685.1 Bacteroidota bacterium | reverse complement strand
GCTGTCTATGGAGATTTTCTGTATGTTGGCGGTGATTTTAATGGTATCGCATTTGGTTTAGTGAAATTTAAAAATGGAAGTTTTTCTGTTCCATTCAATCAACTTAATAATTATGTAAAATCTTTGCTTGCTACTCCCTCCCGTTTATTTGGTGGGGGCGCATTCACAGCAACAACAGGTGGCATATCGCTAAATCATTTCTTCCGTTATGACGGAGCTTTTCCGTTTACAGATTTCGGCGGGATAAACGGCAATGTCCTTGCCTTAGCAAACTATAACGGTAGAATAATAGCAGCCGGATCCTTTACCACAGCTGGTGGATTATCAGCTAATAACATAGCCCGTTCGACATCAACAATTGATGTGGATGAAGCTGTACCGGTGGTCATTGAGGTACAATTATTCCCCAACCCCGTTATTGAGCGTGCTACTTTATCATTTACCACTATTACAAAATTGAATCAGCCCAATCTTATGATTGTCGATATTACGGGAAAAGTTATGGATGAGGTTCCTTTAGAAGAGGCTGCAGCAGGACTTCGCTATACTTATAGTATAAATAGGGAACGATTATCGGCCGGATTATATTATTATCTCTTTTCCGATGGAAATTCGGCTGCCATCACCGGAAAATTTATTGTTCAATAAATAAACTATTTTAATATTTAAAACGCCTTCTTGATGAAGGCGTTTTTTTTGTTTCGTATCTTAGTTGTCCAGTAAGGTAAAGTTGAAATACGCTATCATCGATATTGAAACCACCGGCGGTAAAGCTACTACAGACCGGATCACAGAAATTGCCGTCTATATACATGATGGCAATTCCATCGTTGATGAATTTATTTCGCTCGTAAATCCGGAGCGTCCTATTCCGCCATATGTATCTAGATTAACCGGTATTAGTGATGAAATGGTGGCTGAAGCTCCTCGTTTTTTTGAAATAGCCAAAGACTTAGTTAAAATTACAGAAGACTGCACCTTTGTTGCACATAATGTACAATTTGATTATTCATTCGTGCGACAAGAGTTCAAATCGCTTGGATATACCTACTCCCGCGATTACCTCTGCACCGTAAAGCTTAGTCGTAAAATTATTCCAGGACATCCATCGTATAGCCTGGGTAATCTATGTGAGCGACTCGGCATACAACTGGAAAACAGACACCGTGCTGCCGGTGATGCGCTGGCAACAGTCAAACTCTTTGAGTTATTACTACAAGAGGATAAAGAGTATTTGATAGAACGTAGTATTAAAAACGATCATTTGAATCTCCGCTTTCCGCCGGATTTTGATCGAGCAATTATTCATACACTTCCGGAAGATACCGGCGTTTATTATTTACATAACGAGGACGGATCTATCATTTACATTGGAAAAAGCAACAATATTAAAAAACGGATATTAAGTCATTTCGCCAATAAGCAAACTAAGAAAGCGATTGAAATGCGAAACAATATCCGCGACATCACTTTCGAAGTAACAGGAAATGAATTAGTGGCACTGCTCCTGGAATCCGATGACATTAAACGACATCAACCGATCTATAACCGGTTACAACGAAAAACGTTTTTCAATTTCGGTATTCTAGAAGAGATAGATGAAAATGGTTACCGGAGATTTAGAACAACACGTATAAAACCTGAAACAGATATTTTACTACCTGCAGCATCTATAGAAGAAGCAAAACAGATGCTTGATCGACTGGTACAAAAACATCGCCTTTGTCAGAAATTATGCGGCTTATATCCAGCTGTTCACGCCTGTTTTAAACACAGCATTGGCCAATGCGATGGTGCTTGCACAGGGAAAGAATCACCGGAAAGCTATAATAAACGTGTTGAAGCCGCCTTGGAAAGTATGCAATTCAAACACGACAATTTTCTGATTCTAGGCGAAGGTCGAAGTATAGAAGAAATGTCGGTAGTACAAATTGAGAAAGGAAAGTATAAAGGATACGGATTTGTCGATAAAGAATTTGCTAACGACGGAATCGAAACATTAATAGACGCGGTGCATCCTCGGATGGACAATCGCGACGTTCAACGCATCTTGCGCCATTTTGTAAATCAGGGAAAAACAAAGAAAATTCTGCCGTATTGACAATGAAGCGTAGTGTACTTTCCATTGTTATTTCAATTGCAGTAATCGCTTGTACGACGATAGCGAATTGTTGTATAGGTCAATCTTTACCGGAAAAAATAGCGTTATCGGATCTTTCCGGAAAAACAATATCACTATTTCAGAAAAGCGCCGGCAGTTTCACAGTAATCGTATTTCTTCTACCCGATTGTCCTGCATGTCAATCCTATTCGAAAACTTTGAACCAACTCGCCTCTGATTACTCAAAAAAGAATTTTACATTTTACGGCGTATTTCCCGGAACTTATAATTCCTTGGATGAAATGCTTGAATTCCGGGAAAGCTATAAAATCAACTTTCCGTTGCTTCGCGATCCGGAGAAAATATTAGTGCGGCAGTTGAAAGCCACAACAGTTCCACAAGCATTTGTATTGAATAAAAACGGCGAAGTTGTTTATTCCGGTCGCATCGACGACTGGATGTATGCGCTCGGTAAAAAGCGATC
>JBEGUX010000179.1:0-5355 GCA_041178685.1 Bacteroidota bacterium | reverse complement strand
CATCTTTACCTACGATAGCGTAAGAGATACGCGCTTTACCATACGATAATACATCGTTTGGCATATCTAAGGTCTCAGTGAATACCCAACCTAAGCTAGCAGAAGGGTAGAAGAACGTGTTATTGTCTTCAGGAAGTGTAGAGGAAGCTTCAGAACGTCCGGTTACTTCAAGGAACAACTGGTCACGCCATGCCAAACGGCCTTGTCCGTAGATAGCATTCGTCCAACGACGGAATACCGACTCGCGGGTAAGGATGGAAGAAGCAACAGAGATGTTGTCGAAGTTCGGGAAAGTCAACTGATCACCTTGAACATAAAGCTGCTCATTGTAGGAACGGAAGAAGTTTTGTCCGAGTGTTGCTGTGTATTTCAAATCGTCATTGATCTTTCCTTTGAAGTTCAGGATGAGGTCAGAGTTGATATGACGGTAGAAAATATCCTGGTGGAAAATCTGTCCATCAGGATTAGCGCGGTTACCCAAAGCAAAAATCTGCTTACGACGATCGTTATAAAAGTCGGTACCGAAACGGTAGATGACATCCAGCCACTCGAAAGCGGAGTAGTTCAATTGTGTTGAACCGTACAAACGGTTAACCTCGTCTTTGAATGGGTTTTCGTTGATAGTGAAATAAGGGTTATCATAACCAACACCACCGCGGTAGTTACGCTGACGACCATCTGCAAGCAAGTAAGCGCTTTCAGCTTCAGGGTCATCATTTCCATTGGAGTTATCAAAGGAAATAGGAGTGCGGAGAAGGTCAAGCATCAAACCGGAGAGGTTGGAACCTTGTTGAACACGGCGACCACCTGAATTGGTATAGGTGAAGGATCCGGAAGCTGAAAGCTTCTTGGAAACAACACTAGATCCGCCGAGACTTAATGAATAACGGGTAAAGTCAGACAAAGGAACAACGCCTTCGTCTTTCAATCGAGAAAAGGATACGCGGTACGTGCTGTTATCAGAACCTCCGGAAACAGAAAGGTTGTTTTCGATGGCGAAACCGGTACGGAAGAATTGATCTAAATTATCATAAGGTGTCATTTTAATTGCACCTGGTGTTGAAGCTGCCTGCGTAGCACCAATCATTTGACCATATTGGTTGAATGGAGTTGCCTGATTCGGATCCCAATATGTGGTATCGGCTAATGGACCAAAGCTACCAGAGGCTGAACTCTCATAACTACGGTAAGCACCGCCGGTTCCTTTAACATACATGTCTTGCAATTCAGGAAGTTTGTTTACCTGGCTCCAGTTCAATTTGGTGCCAACAACTACGTTCATGCCACCGCCGGCTTTTTTAGCACCTTTTTTGGTGGTGATAATTAAAGCTCCGTTGGCAGCGTTGATACCATAGAGAGCAGTTGCAGAAGGTCCTTTCAAAACGTTAATAGACTCGATATCGTCAGGATTGATATCCACAGCACGGTTAGAGTTATTAACGCTCTCCAGTAAATTGCTACCGCCGTTATCCGGATTTCCTGAAGCATTGTAGGAATTATCGATAGGCACACCATCGATAATAATCAATGGATCGTTGGAACCTAAAATGGAGGACGCGCCACGAAGACGAACACTAACAGAAGCACCGGGAGTACCAGATGTTGTCGTTACCTGAGCTCCGGCAACTTTACCGGAAAGTGCGCTCAATGCATTGGTCTGGCCGGCTTTTGTAAGGTTCTCACCGGTAACCGTTTGCGTAGAGTAACCAACGGCTTTCTTGTCTTGCTTGATACCGATAGCCGATACAACTACTTCCTCAAGTTTTAGCACGTCAAGATCCAAAGAAACATCAACGGCATTGGAAGCACCAATTGAAATGTCTTTGGAACGCATGCCTACGCCTGAAAAGCGAAGCATTTTTGATCCGGCCGGTACAGTAATTTTGTAATTACCGTCCATGTCCGTACTGGTACCAATGGTAGTACCCACCACAACCACGCTGACGCCGGGAACTGTGGAGTTGTCGGCCGACGAGGTGACCTTACCACTGATGGTGCGGTCTTGCGCGGTCGCTTGCATCGAAAAGATGGCAAGCAGTAACGCTAGAAGCGTAAGCTTTTGTCTCATAGAATTAAGTTTTGGTTAGAATTAGTTGATTAAAGTGAGGTCAAGCTAAAAATATTTAGACAAACGTTAACATGATTTAACGCATATTTTGTCACCCCTAGATGTTAAATGGTTGCAAACTAGAAAATTGCATTATGAACATGCTGTTCATATGTGTCTTAAATTCTGATTTTAAAGGGGAAATTCAATTCATTTTCGCAATTTCTAATTCGGAAAATGAAAAGTGACTAGTTGTCAACTTGCTTATTCACTTCTACGCATTTCGCGCTCGATGTCTCTCTTCTTGACATCTTCTCGTTTATCAAAAGTTTTTTTACCCTTTGCCAGCGCTATTTCAATTTTCACAAAACCACTTTCATTAAAAAAAACCTGTACTGGTATTAGGGTGATACCTTTCTCCTTCAGCTTTACGCTGATCTTCTTGATCTCATTTCTATTCAATAATAATTTCCTTGCTCTCCGAGGATCATGATTAAAATATGACGCCTGATCCAACTCTTTGATGTACATGTTTCTAATAAAGAGCTCTTCATTCTCCAGTTGACAAAATGCGTCGCTGATGTTCGCTTCGCCATAACGAAGCGACTTTACCTCTGTGCCGGTCAGAACGACTCCTGCCGTGTACGACTGCATTAAATGATAGTCGTACGACGCCTTTCGGTTCTTTATTACAGGGGAAAGTTCGGCCATTTCACAAAGGTACTATTATCAGAACGAAAGACCAGTAATGAAATAAGGCAGATCAAAAAAAGGTCAACGCACAATAAGGACAGGTATCTGTACGCGTTGGCGTACCACATTGACCACAGAGCCATAGACGAAATTTTTAATTCCTGCATGTCCATGTGCTCCCATCACCAGAAGATCACAACTATTCTCTTTTACCAATGAAGCAATAGATTTTGCAGGCCGTCCAAATCCAACTTTACCTGTAACCTTATAACCTAATTCAGTCAACTGCCGGCAATGAAGATTCAGCCTTTCCTGATCACTACGCAATTCCAGGTCACTAATTTCACTAGACATCATCATGGCTCCTGCCGATTCCAGCACATGTATCAATAAATATTCGGCATCTTTTCCTCCTTGTGTAAGAGCAGCTGAAAGTGTTTTTTCGTCCTTGGTAGAAAAATCAAGTGCAACAGCAATTTTTCGATAGGCAGTGTGTGTTTTAACATCAAGTGTCGGTACGGTTCGATGAGTCAGTTGCTCTTGCGGACGAGTTGTTTTTCCTAGAAACGGCTTAAAGGTAATGTAGAATAATAAGGTGCCAACGCTAACTGCCAGCGGGACAACCAATCCATAGATTAGCATCGGATGCGCTCCGGAATTCATCCATTCCAGAAGATGATCGATGACCAAACGAGCATTTAAGCCAACTATAATTATCGAACATGACCAGGCTAATACTTTCACCCAGCCCGGGATGGTAAACTCACCCATTCGATTACGATCACTGACAAAATGTATCAATGGGATAACTGCAAACCCCAACTGTAAGCTGAGAATAACCTGCGAAAATACCAGAAGTTTACCTGTTGCAGATTCGCCAAAGTAAACAATAGAGAGCCACGCAGGTACGATTGCAATTACGCGCGTAAGTAATCGGCGCATCCAAGGTGCAATACGCAGGTTGAGATAGCCTTCCATTACAATTTGTCCAGCCAGTGTTCCTGTTATCGTAGAGCTCTGTCCGGCAGCGATTAATGCAATGGCAAACAGGGCAGGAGCCAACTCAGTTCCGAGAAGTGGTGCTAAAAACTGGTGTGCGTCCTGGATTTCAGCTACATCAAAAAGTCCGTTGTTGTAAAAGGTGGATGCTGCAAGAACAAGTATGGCAGCGTTTACAAAGAAGGCTAAATTTAAGGCAATGGTGGAATCGATAAGATTAAATTTTAAAGCACGTTTGATCGATTTCGGGTTCCGTTCGATTTTACGTGTTTGCACCAACGATGAATGCAAATAGAGATTATGTGGCATCACCGTAGCGCCAATAATTCCAATGGCAATATACAAGGCCGTTTCATCGGGTAAACTTGGTACGAAACCCTTGACGATTTCACCTGCTGCAGGTTGTGCGATGAACATTTCAATCAAAAAGGCAACACCAATGATACTAATCAAACAAATGATAAATGCTTCGATGCGGCGCATTCCAAAATTGATCAGAAACAATAGAAGAAATGTATCCAATATGGTAATAAATACTCCCCAAAGCAGCGGCAGATCAAACAGCAATTGTAATCCAATGGCCATACCTAACACTTCCGCCAAGTCAGTGGCAGCTATAGCAATCTCTGCCAAAAAGTAGAGAAATAAATTTACCGGTCGTGAGTAGGTTTGGCGGGAAGCTTGTGCTAAATCATTACCACTTACAATTCCAAGCCGTGCACTCAAACTTTGAAGTAGAACAGCCATCAGATTGGACATCAACAATACCCAAATGAGTGCATAACCGTATCGACTGCCACCGGCTATATCAGTAGCCCAATTTCCGGGATCCATGTAGCCAACACTGACCAAATATGCCGGGCCTAGAAATGCAAAAAATCTTCGAAACCCTTTCAACTTTGGATGGGTTGTATCTACTGATTCATGCACTTCCGATAAGGATGCTCCAGAATGTTGTTTCATTTCGACCTCAAAGTACCAATTATTGAACAATGCAAACCGTTAAAATTGGTTAATCCTTTCGTTTTTTATTAGCTCAAAATTGGTTCGTACTTTAGCGCACCGTGATTTACAAATCAATCATTAAGCCACTACTGTTTCTATTCAGTCCTGAAACAGCGCACAAATTGGTTTTTACCGCGCTCTCTGCAGCAGGAAGAATACCGGGCGTAGTCAACTTGATTCGCCATTTCAGTGGCCCCATATCAAAAAAGGAGGAGGTTGTAGTTGCCGGACTTCGCTTTCCCAATGCAGTAGGATTAGCTGCAGGATTTGATAAAGATGCACACCTCTTTCGTGAATTAGGAGCTTTTGGGTTTGGTTTCGTTGAAGTTGGCACAGTAACTCCACAACCTCAGCCGGGAAATCCACGTCCCCGTTTGTTTCGTCTTCCCGCTGATCATGCCTTGATCAATCGTATGGGTTTTAACAACGAGGGAGTTGTAGCCATGTCGACTCGTCTTCGTGTCAATCATCCAAATCTAATCATCGGCGGGAATATTGGTAAAAATAAAGTTACACCCAACGAGAAAGCCGTTGATGATTACGAGAAATGTTTTCGTGCATTGTTTGAGCTGGTAGATTATTTTGTAGTCAATGTTAGTTCTCCCAACACA
>JBEGUX010000178.1:0-2721 GCA_041178685.1 Bacteroidota bacterium | reverse complement strand
TGAAACTGCCGATCCAATATGCCATCGGTTACCCGGAACGCTTAAGTGCCAACTTTCCGCGATTCAATTTTTTAAAATATCCTTCGTTGACATTCGAGCCGCCGGATATCGAAACGTTCCGCAACCTCGCTATTGCTATCGAAGCCATGAAACGCGGAGGCAATGCACCGTGTATCATCAATGCTGCCAACGAAGTAGCCGTTGATGCATTTCTACACGACAAGATTGGTTTTCTGGAGATGACGGATATGATCGAAGCTTGCTTATCGCAAGTGGAATTCATTGCTCACCCATCGCTGGAAGATTATATAGAAACTGACCGCAAAACACGTCGCGTTGCCACTGAATGGCAAATCGCGTAAAGGGTTAAATCGTGTTAATTGTTCATTTTAACAGTTTATTGCCCAACTAAAGGCACGCAGTTTTCGTATCTTTGACACGTTACAGGAATTGGAAAATCATCGTTCCGCTCCAAGTAACTAAAATCGTATTTATATATGTCAGGACTTATCATGGCTGCCCAGTTGATTCTGGGACTTTCTATACTGGTAACACTTCACGAATTAGGCCATTACCTGGCTGCACGCGCTTTTGGTATTCGAGTGGAAAAATTCTACCTCTTTTTCGATGCTTGGGGATTTAAATTCTTCTCGTTTCGTCGTGGGGATACAGAATACGGAATCGGCTGGCTGCCGCTTGGTGGCTACGTAAAAATTTCCGGAATGATTGACGAGAGCATGGACAAAGAGCAGATGGCACAACCGGCTCAGCCGTGGGAATTTCGTTCGAAGCCGGCCTGGCAACGTTTGATCGTTATGATTGCCGGTGTATTTATGAACGTAATCCTGGGTATCGTAATATATACCGGTGTACTTTTTAGCTACGATAAAAATTATTTGTCCAACGATTCCTTAAACGATGGCATATATGCTTATAGTCTGGGCAAAGAAGTTGGACTGACCGCTGGCGATAAAATCGTTGCTATCGACGGGAAGCCCGTTGTGCGCTTCGAAGATGTTTTATCGTCGCGCGTCATCTTTGGTTCAACACTTACTGTTGACCGAAACGGTAAAACCGTTGAAGTAGTAGTGCCGGATAATTTCTACCGTAAAACCATCGAAGTAGGAAAAGGTAATTTTGTAGCACCGTATCGTGCTGCGCTCATTGTTGACAGTGTGGTGGATGGCAAACCTGCTGCTGCTGCCGGTATTCAGAAGTCGGACCGGATTCTTTCTATCAATGGAGAACGAACATTTTCCATGGATCGAACCCGCAAAGTCATCAGTGAAAACAAAGGACGTCCTATCACATTGGAACTCGTCCGTTCAAATGATACACTGATGATCCAGCCTGTGGTCAGTGATTCAGGTATTATTGGAATCACCTATCACAGCGATTTTGGTGATTATGCCATGACGCCCTACACTATGTCCAGTGCATTTACCTATGGTAGCTCTGATGCTTTCGAAGCCGTTACGTCCAACATCAAGGGATTAAAACAAATTTTCAGCGGTAAAGAAAAAGCCAGTGAATCCATTCAAGGTCCAATCGGAATTGCTACGATTTACGGTGGCATTTGGGACTGGCGTCGTTTCTGGGCCATCACCGGATTACTTTCGATGGTGCTCGCTTTCATGAATATTCTTCCGATTCCGGCACTGGATGGCGGTCACGTTTTGTTCCTGCTGGTGGAAGTTGTTTCCGGCCGCCGACTCCCGGATAAGTTTTTGGAAAAAGCACAAGTCGCCGGAATGATCATCCTGCTTTCGCTAATGGTCTACACCGTTGGAAACGATATCTGGAAGCACTTTATCAACTAAACACTGTCGTTTTTTAGTGCAGCTGCCGCGTTGAATCGGTACTAGTTTGTCCGATACTTGCAGTATGGCACTACTCCGAATTTTTATTTTGTTGTTTGCAGTATTGCAGACTGGTTGGACTGTTGCGCAAACCAGCTCCGACAGCACACATAATCCACGCGTCTTAATCATCCCTTATCAACCGGGAATGCATATGCCGGATCCGTCGGAGATTGATATCTCGGTTTATTCCGGTGTGCCGATCGATGTGATGCGAAAGGAGTTTCGTGAAGGACTTTTGAAAAGTCTTCGCTCTCAAATCGTACCTGTTTACGACACAGATATTCTATCGAGTGATCATGTTGGTGATGATGATGATGACAATAGTGCCGTATACCATGCGGAGTATTTTCAGCAGGACACTATCTGGCCGATAGCTAAGCCGAAAAAAGATTCGTTACTCAAGATGAAAACGTACCTGAATCCAAAAACTCGTAAGCCATTTGCTATCGAGAAAAAATATATGAATGTGGGTTTCTACGACCAGCAACTACTCGGTGATCTTGCGCGGAAATACGATGTAGATCGGTTTGTTGTATTAAATCAGTTTGAAATCAAAACTAACTTCAACGATTGCATGGATTTGGCGCTAAAAATTTATGACCGAGAGGTGCGTGTACATTATTCGATTTTTGATCGCAATGGGAAACAGTTGCATGGTGACATGGCGGTTTCTCACTTTTTGTCCAACTCCAACGACATGGACGAAATCATGCGCAACAATTATCCGCGCATCGCAGCTTATATCCTTGCGTCACTGCAAGACCGGTAATTACTGAAGATCAAATACCCGCACGTTTTCCAATACAATAGATGGCGGTTTGCCAAAGCAACTGTCGGGCGTTTCGTTCCACACTAAAAA
>JBEGUX010000177.1:0-30468 GCA_041178685.1 Bacteroidota bacterium | reverse complement strand
GCTTTACTTCAACAATGAATTTGTTACCGATAAGGTGAAATTAAAGCTGAATGTATACTCCGAACAAGACAGCAAGAATCAGCCGTTATTACAAGAGCTCGACAGTGCACAAAAAAGCGTGATGGCTAGTGTTGGCGACCAAATCGACGAAGCCTATTTCAATACAGCTGATTCACTATCGGAGTTTGATGCCTCACTGGTACTCTACCAAAAGGTGGATACAATTACAACCAATGGAACATTTGCCGGGGTCTTTGTTTACTCCACTGATCCACTCAACGCACGATGGAATGTTTCGTTCTCTGACGTAGGTCAGGGAAATGGCGACTATGTTCAGGATGTACGCTCAGCGAACGGTCGCGTATTCAAATGGGTTGAACCAATTAATGGAATCTCGCAGGGTAATTTTCGTCCTGTGCAATTGTTGATTACTCCCAAACAACGGCGAATGATAACACTTGGCAGCGATATCCATCTACAGCCAAATAAAAAACTGTTTGTAGAAACTGCCTGGAGTGATAACGATATAAATCTTTACTCAACGCAGGATAAATCTAATGATCATGGAATAGCCGCTCGTCTCCGTTACGATCAGCGTATGGCTCTTTCAGCAGATACGATCGATGGATGGAAGCTCAACTCCCGATTCGACTATGAATATGCTGCACGAAATTTCCGCTCACTGGAACCCTATCGACCTGCTGAATTCGTGCGCGACTGGAACGTTTCGGGAAATACCTTTACTGCAGATGAAAATATCATATCTGCTGAGGCGGGTTTCAGTAAATCAAAAATCGGAACTGCCGGCTACCAGCTGAAAACGTATCAACGAGGCGCTGAATACTCCGGCTGGAGCAACGGATTATTCAGTGATGTAACCTATCGTAATTTCAACCTTAGAGGAACCGGCAGTTATCTTACTACACGTACTGCATTACAAAACACAACATTCTCTCGCCACCAATTCGACTTTTCTAAACAATTAGGGAAGATCATTTTAGGAATAAAAGATAATGCAGAAACCAATCGTTTTTTCAACTCGGTTAATGATTCACTGCAAAGCAACACTTATGCCTGGCAGGAATGGGTGGGCTACATTTCTTTCCGAGATTCACTTAAAAGCAGTGGCACACTATCTTTTAAAAACCGGAGAGATCGAGGCCCGCGAGGAAATACGCTCGTTGCTTCAGCTAATGCACGCGAAGTTGCCGCTACTGCAGAGCTGTTGAAGAATCCTAAAAACACATTTCGAAATACCACTACGTATCGGGATCTGGTCGTATTGGACTCGGTACTAATTACAACTCCTCCATTGCAAACATTGGTCAACCGGATGGATCATCAACTTACATTATGGAAAGGAGTGATTACAGCTGTAACCTACTATGAGATCAGCTCAGGACGTGATCGTAAGCAAGAATTCTATTACCTAGAAGTTCCCGCCGGACAAGGAAGTTATGCCTATATCGGCGACCTTAACGGAAACAATGTTCAGGACTTGAATGAATTTGCAATTGCGAATTTTACCGATCAGGCAAAATACATTCGTGTGTATTTCAATTCCGATGAATATATTTTCACACGCAGCAACAGTTTCAGCGAAGTCCTAAACATCAATCCAGCTGCAGGAGTCAACGATCGATCAAAGCTACGTTTCTTCCACCGCTTCACCGATCAGTTTTTGTTAAGACTCGACAAGAAAACTACCGGCGAAGAAGTCTTATCTGCCTTGAACCCATTTAGTCGAAATCTCAGTGATAGTATTCTGGTTTCTACTAATTCAAGTTATCGAAATACAGTCTTCTTCAACCGAAGCGATCCCAAGTACGGTGCAGATTATACGTGGCAACAAAATCAGAACAAAGCATTACTCGTCACCGGCTTCGATTATCGACAACTGAAGGCACATCTTCTTACTGTACGATGGAACATGACACGCGAGTGGCAACTCACTGTATCGTATGAAGAGCAAGAGCAATTAAATTCTTCGGAATTTTTTCCGGATCGGAATTATATGATTAATGCTACCATTTGGGAACCGAAAGTAGTTTACCAACCTAACAATGCATTTCGAATAATCACAGGCTATCGGCATGCAAATAAAATTAATCAAGAAGGAGGAGCAGAAGAATTAATCGAAAATAAACTAAGTATAGAAACGCGCTGGAACTCTATTAACTCCGGCAGTCTCACCACGCGCTTCAATTATATTCGTCTCGACTACAATGGTGAATTGAACAGTTTTGTTGCCTACGAGTTACTTGGAGGATTAACTCCGGGAACCAATTACACCTGGAATATCTCTTTGCTTAAAAACATCACTAATATTATTCAGGTCAACCTTTCGTACGAAGGAAGAAAAGGTGAAAATACCAGAGCTATTCATACGGGAAATGTGCAATTCCGAGCCTTCTTCTAATAAAAAAGCCCGGATAAACCGGGCTCACTTTATTAAGAATATTTTTTATTTCAACTGAATACTGGATTTACCAATCAACACACCACTATGATAGATTTCTACCGTATAAGTACCTACGGAAAACTGAGTTCCTTTCGCCCAACTGACTTCAACAGGCGTATCAACATTGGCGTAGTCAACCGTTTCTTTCAGTGTATAGTTGAGAGATTGTCCGTTACTGCTGAAAGCATCCTGCATAGATGACATTACTGCTCCATCCGGTCCTACAACGCGGATATAGAGATCAACGGAACCACGATCAATAACTTTATTTTCAACCAACGTAAAGCGGGTCCGAATTTTTTGAACTTGCTTGGCACGATCGGTTAATGACTCTTTTCCATTTGATCGATAACGAACACCTTCGGATACAACAGACATTGCTTTCAAGACAGACCCTGCCGCGACTTTAGAGCTGAGCATCGTATTTTGAGCAGAGAGTTTATCGTTGGTATTTTTAGCTTGTGAAAGATTGGAGGAGAGGTCTGAATTCTCGGCTTGTAAACGTGCGGCGACTTGATTCAGCGAATCCAGCTGTGCAACATAAATTTCGTTCATTTCTTTTAACTTGGCCAACTCCGCTTTAGCACGTGCAATCTGAGCTGGACCACCTAAAGCAATCAACCGTTGTATTTCAGCTGTCTTGGCATTGATCTGCTCCTCACGCTCGGTCAATTGTGTTTGGAGCGAAGAGTTTTCAGATTTTGCCTTTTCAAAATCGGCTTTTACCTGTTGCAACTGCACCTGAAGTGCATCACGTTCTGCTGTGGTACTATAGATAGTCTTGTTGGCATCGTCCAAACGATTTTTCTTTTCGAAGAACTGCCATAGCAAAAGACCATTAGTACCAAGCAAAATGGTAATCACAATGATTACGATGCCTTTTTTAGGGCCTTGCTCCTGATACTCTGTTTTGTTATTGTCTTGCGTTTCCATAGGGTGAGGTTAGTTATTCGCTGAAGGTTCTTTTTTACTCTCGTCCACGTAATTCAATCGTAAATCAGTCAAAGAGGCATCCAGCATTCGCTTCTCATTGTCGGTTAGATTGCCGCTGGTTTTATTACGCAACATCTCCAGCATCTCAATTGCCTGTTTTGCTTGTTCCAGATTACGCTCGATCTTGTCCGTTGCCGGATTCTTTAATTTTCCCAATGCTACCATAGCAGACGAATGGAATATGGAGACTAATTGCGCAAAAAGCAACTCGGAATTCATCGGATGTTTTGTACGTTTAAATTATTGATAATGTTATAAATCAGCTCAAAAATAATCATTTAACAACTGATTTATACATGCAACTCATCTAAAACAGAAAAATGAGGGTTGGTATGATTAAATTTGGGAATTGAAGAGATAATGATGCGTTCAAAAGATAATAGAAAGCGATTTAGTGGGCCGAACAGCGTTCAATTATTACAAAGTGGCGATCTATATTTCCAAAGACTGGAGACTTTACTGAAATCCGCCAAGTTTGAAATACATCTTCAAACCTACATTTTTGAGGCTGACGAAACCGGCTTGAAACTTATCAGTGAACTAAAGAAAGCCGCTGAGCGCGGTGTGCAAGTTTATCTTTTGTTAGATGCATTTGGCTCTGCCGGACTTTCAGGAGCTATAATTGCCGAACTTAAAAATTGTGGGGTTCAACTTCGTTTCTTTGGGCGGTTATTTTCCCGTGGCAAGTTCCATCTTGGCAGGCGACTCCATCGAAAAGTCATCGTGGTAGATGGAATTACAGCCGTAGTGGGCGGAATTAACATTGGCAATCGTTACAATGAAATTAACGAAAAAAAACCTTGGCTCGATTTTGCCCTCGAACTCACCGGAATCACCGCTCGAAGACTAAGGAGGATTTGCAGGCAACGATGGATTTATTCAGGCAATAAAAAGTACGTTACGAATTTACGGTTGCCTTCCGCCGTAAATCATGCAAGCGAACAGAATTCTATTTCTATAGCAATTTCGGAAAACGATTTCCTCCGCCGGAAAAGTGAAATAGCTATTTCTTACCGTAATGCTATTCGACAATCAAAAAAGGAAATTATCCTGGTAGGCGCTTACTTCATGCCGGGAATTCGCGTACGACGATTATTGAAAAAAGCCAAAAGACGTGGCGTAGAAATACATTGCATCTTTGGTGCCGCCTCAGATGTCATGTTATCAGTATATGCCAGAGAATTTCTTTACCAGTGGATGCTTAGACATGGAATCAAGATCTACGAATATACTCCAAGTAACGTGCACGGTAAAGTATTGATCTGCGATCGGCACTGGATGAGCATAGGTTCATTCGACCTAAATAGTTTAAGTACCTATAGCAATATTGAACTCAATTTGGAAATAGACGATGAAAAATTCGTTGGCGATGTAAGGCAACAGTTATTGTCAATACAGCGAAAAGACTGCATCGAAGTTACACACACCACATACCAAGTCCGAAGCTCCATCCTCCGGCAGCTAAAGTGCTGGATTGCTTTTCAGTTGACTAAAACACTTTTTGGATTAGCATATATCTTATCAAAAGGAACTCCACGCCGCGATTGACAATCAAGCAGCATTGGAAATTCGTTTCATTATACTACGTTTTGCCAAGGGCAGAAACGTAGACTGAAATGGTAAATTTAACTCCGATTCTATAGCGTAAGCAGCCGGGTTAGGTAACGAACGGTTATAACGAAGCAGATCATATTTTATCGACTCATACGTATTAGCCAGCGATGCAGGATAAGCTGTCATATACTCCAGATGAACGCCACGATAACGTTCCTGCGGATGTTCAAAGAGCGTAACATGGTACTGAAAAACAATTGTTTCTGTTGATTCGCCATTTCTTAAGAGCAAATAACCTGCCTCATTGTTAATCGGTGTTAATCCGATCGGGAAAATGTGTGTATGTTCCTCTAAAAACTCATAGATCTTTTTCCCTTCGCGCAATTTCGTTTCCAATTGAGGAATAGAAAATTCAACAATACTTTCTATTTCACTCATCAGTGAATCATCTTCGACCAACTTTTGGTAAATCAGCCGAAACTGCTCTGTATCGGTACCTTTGATTTGTTCAGGAAAACTTGCGAAGATTCGATGCTTATTTTCTTGTAATACTTTCAAATTGCGGTAGTGCTCCACCATATCCGAAAGAAAGGGGTACAACCTGTTTTCGGTAAAATTCTCGCTGACGTGCTGGAGATAAGCCAACAGAATGTACTTCTTGTATTCGAAGTCGATGTGGTGTTCCGTAATCCAATTTTTGTTCAACGACTGCATAGTGCAAATTTAATGCTTACGTAATTGTTCAAAACTAGCCTGATAGGCCGGGGAACTCGCCCATAAAGACGAATTACCTTTACACATTATCATAAAATATACGAAACTATGCCCCTGAAATCAATGAAAATCGGGTCTATCCTTGCAATTCTTTGGTCAATCGCAGTTTTTGAAGCGTGTGTGCCGGCAAAACACCTGGAAGATGCAAAAGCGCGCGAAAAGGCTTGTAACGACAGAAAGATACAACTGGAGGACGAAAACCGCAGACTTACCGAAGCGCAAGAGGAGCTCAAAAACAACATCGAAGATCTTCAGAAAAGTGTTAACGAACTTTCTCGTGATACAACTACTCAAGGCAATGCGTATCGCAGGTTGAATAGTTTGTACGAAGAGTTGACAGAGTCGTATGATAAGCTGTTGGCCAATAACGATCGTCTGTTGCAAGGCAACACTGAAGAAACACGTAAATTGATCGGACAGTTGAATAAGTTGCAGGAAGATCTTATGCAGAAAGAAGATCGCATGCGTAAAGATTCGCTGGCGATGAATGATCGCGAAAATCGCCTCGATTCACTTCGTAACAGCCTTAAAGAACGCGATGAACGTGTGCGTCAACTTGAATCTATCTTAGGACGCTCCGACTCCACTGTATCCGCATTGAAGAATGCTGTCAGCAATGCCTTGCTTGGCTTCCAGAATAAAGGACTCACAGTTGAACAGCGCGGAAGCCGTGTTTATGTTTCGATGGAAGAACAATTATTATTTGCATCCGGATCAACAGTCATTGAGAAGAAAGGCGAGGAAGCATTGCGGGAACTGGCACGAGTGCTGGAGAAAAACAGTGATATCAATGTAATGGTAGAAGGCCATACAGATAATGTTCCAATTTCCGGTGTTTTAGCCAGCGGTGCGCGCGACAATTGGGAGCTGAGCGTACTACGTGCGACATCAATCGTGAAGATTATGTTGAAAGGATCAACGATTGATCCGATGCGTATAACGGCCAGTGGTAAAGGCCCCTACGCTCCTATCGATCCTGCCAATACTGCAGAAGCACGCAGAAAAAATCGCCGGACTGAAATCATTTTAACGCCCAAACTGGACGATTTGCTAAAGCTATTGGAGCAAATAAATCAGGAAGCGAAATAAGTAAACCTGTAACCACTAAAAAGGCGTCCGAGGACGCCTTTTTCATTTTTATTAGCGGGACGTAAATTGTCCGTAGACTGATTTCTTTTTCCAGGTAAATTTATACGATGCCTCTACCGAGAAAAAAGAGAAAGCATCTTTTAAGCCAGGGTTTCCGCGACGACTCGTCGCAGGACTGATATAGCCATCGGTTCCTAAACCTGAAGGATCTGAAATGTACTTTGCCAATTCAAATTGCTCATCGTCAGGAAATGCAGCACGTAATTCCTCATATGTCGCATAACGTTCACTGACATCATCTAAAAAGTCGGAAAAGAAATAGTAGTAATTTAATTCTGCAGAAAGCGTCCACTGCTTATCTAATACATAGCGCATTCCAACACCCAGCGGGATTCCGATGTTCCAAACATCATACGGTGTAGATTGGTGGATCTCTTTATCAAACCCTTGACCTTCTGTTTTCCACTCACGCAATTTAGTTTCATACTTTCCGTCCCGCTCAATCTCATTGCCAACACCTTGAGGATTTTCAGCACAATCACGAACTGTTCCATCTTTCCAGAAATAATAACGCGAGTCTAAAGAGGGAGTACCACGAAAGAGGTCGGCCTTGGGCTGCCCGTAAAAAACACCAACACCCGCCATTAGAAAAAAGGAGAATGAAGGTTTCCACAACGGCTGATTACGGTTTACAAACAGGTTATAAGTAAATCCTGTTTCAGCACCTAAAAGATCATTTCTAAAATTGATTCCACGAAGATAGTTGCGAAGTTCAAGTCCTTTTTTATCACCGATAGGAGTTGTCTCGTCGTATTGCAATCGATGCCAACTCAAACGCAGCTGCATATCAAAGGTCTTATATCGATTACGCGGACTGCCGGCAAAGTTGCGCAAGGTTATTGCTGCTCCAGTTGAAGCGGAAGTGTATGGAAAAAACTTTTCGTTGGCCAGATCGCCGATATAATTTACCACTCCACCCGAAATTGCAATTTCTGCCTTACGTTGTGCAGTAGCAGAATATCCTGTGGCTACCAAAAATAGAAGGATAAGAGAACGTCTTAATAGGTACATGATTTCAGAAATGCTACCCTAAATATAACGCATTCGTCTTCAAAAGGTTTATGATTTTGGTCAACGTCCGAGTGCGTGGGTGAGTAAAAACGAAAAAGAGGCTATTATCCGCCTATCGCAACCATTGAACGGTTTTCCGTGGTGCCAAAAAGTGACTGTCCACCCCATTTTTCCTCCTTTTCAAGCACGGATTCATGCAAAATAGGCCGAGGATCCTGTCCGGAACGAAGTGCCGCTAATAAATCATGTTCGCCTTTTGAAAAGAGACAATTTTTAATTTTCCCATCCGCCGTCAAGCGCAACCGGTTACAATCGCCACAAAATGGCTCACTCATTGTGCTGATAAAAGCGAAGGTCCCAGTGTAGCCAAGCACTTTGAAAGCCCGGGAAGTATCGTGTTTCTTGTTTTCCAATGGCTCCACATCGAGGAATTGCCTAATGCGTTCCAACAGTTCAGCAGAACGAATCAGTCGCTTGTCCTGCCACTTATTACCCGCAAAGGGCATGAACTCTATAAAACGCACATGAATTGGATAATCACGCGTCCAATTTATAAAGTCAATAACCTCATCGTCATTAACTCCTTTCATGACGACAACATTGACTTTCACATTAAACTGCTTTTCCAACAGCAAATGGATATTCGAAACAACACGATGGAAATGATCACGTTTCGCTATCGCCGAAAAACGTTCAGGCAATAACGTGTCGAGACTAATGTTTAACGATTGGACACCTGCCAGTTTCAAGCCATCGATGTGCTCATGAATAAAAACACCGTTGGTGGTTAGGGTGAGCTCTTGCAAACCATCGCTTCTCAACGCGGAAATCCCCGAAATAATTTTTGAGAAATCGTTACGCACCAATGGTTCACCGCCGGTAAGTCTGATTTTTCGAACACCCTCCGAAACAAAAAGACGTGCGAGCATAATTACTTCTTCCGTTTGCATCAATTTTTCTTTTGGGGAAAAATCAGGCTCTTCGGGCATGCAATATGTACAACGCAAATTGCATAAATCAGTAAGCGAAATACGAAGGTAATTATGAGGTCTTCCGAAGCGGTCTATCAACATGCAAGTAATAACTAAGCAAAGAGTAATTAAGTATCAGGACTCCTCGTGTCGGAGCGCCTCGAGAACACGAAAGATGTGTAGGACATGTGGGAAAACAGCATCCATACTTTCTGCAGCACCTTTGGTGGATCCCGGCAATGCAAGTACTAATGAATCGCCAATCATGCCGGCAACACTGCGGGATAACATTGCATAAGGCATGCGTTGTTGTCCATACTGACGAATAGTTTCTTCGATGCCTGGTATTTCACGATCAAGCATTGGACGTATTGCTTCAGGCGTAACATCACGGCGAGATAACCCGGTTCCACCGGTGAAAATAATCAGTTGAATATTATCCGCAACCAGATGACGAAGCTTTTTCTGAATATCCTCCACTTCATCAGGAATAATAGTGTATTCCCGAATAGTGACGGAAAGCTCCTCCAACTTTTGAATGATTGCTTTTCCTGCACGATCTTCCTTATCACCGGCAGCAATAGAATCGGAACAGACAATCACAGCTGCACTTAAACTTTTTAGAAAATCTTTTTTATACTGGGATTTTCCACCACGCTTTTCGAGCAATCGGATTTGTCCAATTTCAAGTTGCGGATCAATTGGCTTCAACATATCGTAAGCTGTCAACGCAGCCACTGATGCTCCATGCATCGCTTCCACTTCAACTCCGGTCTTGTAGATGGTTTTTAGTTCCACTTCGATGCGTAAGTCTATTTCACCCAATTCAAAATAGACAGCTGTGTGCTCAATAGGTAATGGATGGCAATCAGGAATCAAATCACTGGTACGCTTGACCGCAAAAAGTGCTGCCGCTTTGGCCATTTCCATCACATTTCCTTTTGGAACTTTTCCTTCTCGAATGGCTCGTGCTGTTTCGATTGTACTGAAAGACACCACAGCCTGAGCTTTTGCATAACGTAACGTATCTGACTTATGAGTTATATCAATCATGTTATGCTCAATTATTTACCTTCCACTGCACCTGATCGCCGGTCAATATTTCTTTTCCCCAAATTGGTGCTTTACACTTGATCCATTCAACAAGTTCGGCACAAGCAGCTGTGGCAGCCTTTCGGTGCACGGAAGAAACAAACACAAAGAGGTTGATCCCACCGGTATTAACCCGGCCAAGACTATGATAAACGTGCATGCACGTCAATTCATAATTTTTGAAAAGTGTTTCGCGAAAGTCAGCATAAGCTTCATCCGCCATATCCTCATATGCAGAGAACTCGATCGCCTCAACGATTTGTTCGTCTATTTTATCAGCACGAATTTGCCCAAGAAAAATCTGATGTGCGCCAATAGCAGTGTTTGCCGCATGCTTGGCAATTGCATCGGCTATAAAAACAGGAGAGACAGGATTATGAATGAACATCGTTTTCTTACGATGTACTTTAGCCGATGGTTGTTCCATAACTTCAAACTCAGGAGTGAATTGCATTCCACCCGCCTTTCAAACTGAATACTTCCTCATAGCCCAGTTCCTCCTTTAGAATACGTGCAGCCACTTTGCTACGCAATCCCGACTGACAGGCAACAAGTAATTTAGCATCCGGGGGTAATAATGTGCGACGCTTGCGTAATTCATCAAATGGTAAACGAACAACAGGTACAGCATTGATATCGGGAACCGGACCTTCGTATTCTTCACGAACATCCACAACAATCCAATTGCGTCCTCCTACTTGATTTAATGTCATTTCAGAAACCGGCGCAACCGATAAGCAAGGCAGCGCGTAATGCTTTAGGCGAAGCTGGAATAAATCCTGAGGCGCTGCAGCATTTGACTCCGTATCAAAGGAGAGTGTAATAGTATCTGTTTCCAGCGTGCGCAAATCAATCACCCATAGTTTACCGGAAAGGACATCTCCGTTTCCTGTGATTAGTTTTATTGCTTCGTTGGCCTGAAGAGTACCGATTGTGCCAGGCAAAACACCAAGTACACCAGCATCATTGCAGGAAGGAATAACAGAATTTTCGACGGACTCCGGAAACAAACAACGATAGGTTACTGCGGGGTTCCCTGAATTGGAAACATTAAAAACGGCAAGCTGACCCTGATAACGATGCAAAGCCCCATATACCAAAGGCTTACCTAATAAACGGCAAACATCACTGATCAGATAACGTGTCGGAAGATTATCGGAACAATCCAACACAACATCATAATCAACAATAACGGATGCTGCATTCTCCGTAGTCAGCCATTCATCGTGGGCTAAAATGTTTACCTGTGAATTTTTTTGTGACAACTTTGACTGCGCGACCTGTGCTTTGGATTGACCGATATCCGATTCATCAAAAAGAACCTGACGATGAAGGTTGGTGAGTTCCACACGATCTCCATCCAACAGGCCAACGTTTCCAACACCTGCTGCTGTAAGGTAAATTGCCGCAGGACAACCAAGTCCTCCAACACCAATAATCAATACACGAGCATGATGTAGCCGTTCTTGTCCTAAAGCACCGAAATCTTCGAGCTTGAGTTGTCGCTGGTACCGGAAAAAGTCAAGTGTTGACATCGTTTATCCTCCCGAGAAAGGTGGCATCACAGCGACTTCATCACTGCTATGCAATACCATGTTATCCGTGACCAATTTACGGTTCACAGCAATCCGGCAGTGGACACGGTTAAAAACCGGATGGAAATCCAGCAATTGCTTTTCCAATGATCGAACATCTGAAATGTTGTTCATGGTGACTTCTTGCCGTTGTAATTCATCGGCTAGCACTCCAAACAATTTAACTTTGATATTCATTGGTGTCAACGAGAGTTAAACGACAACGGATGAACTTCAACCAAATCACCTTGTAAAAGGTCGTGATTTCCTTTAGAAAGGTACACTAAAGCATTGGCTTCTGCAAAGCTTAATAGATTGTCGGAGTCCTGCGCATCAAGAATTTTTACACTATTGCCAAAATCCACTGCTCGGAAAAATTGGGCACGGTCGCCACTGTACCGAAACGTGTGGCCAATCGGCAACTGCTTGATTATGAGTGGATTTTTTCCAGTCAACTGCAATAATGTGGGTAAGACATATTCCCTGTAGCAGACCAAAACGGCAGCGGGATTCCCCGGAAGTGCGAAAATCAGCTTCTTCGATTTACGGCCGACAAAGATGGGCTTCCCCGGCTTTTGGGCTACTTTATAAAATAACTTCTTTACGCGGTGCTTCTTTAATGCTTCTGCAACAAAATCATATTTACCAACAGAGATTCCACCTGTCAAAAGAATAATATCACAGGTGGAAATAAGTTTTCCCAAATTTTGCTCTACCGATGTTAGCGTGTCTTTTGCACGCAGCACTTTCTCAAGCGTGAAGCCATCGCATTGCAACGCAGCACGAAGTGTTGCTGAATTGGACTCATAAATTTGGCCCGGCTTCAATGGCTGACCAGGAAGGACCAGCTCATTGCCGGTAACCAACAATCCAACTCGCGGCTTCCGATAAACGGAAACAGATGTTAATCCTAAGGAAGTCAACAAGCCAATTGCTGCAGGAGAAAGTATTGATCCTTTTTGCAAAACCATATCACTTTTCCGGAAGTTCCCTCCTTTAAATCGGATATGACGTTTAGGTTGAATTGCTGTACTGTCCGGAATTACATAGCCATTTTCAACGACGACTTGCTCTTGCATTACAACACAGAGAGTTCCTTTAGGAACCGGCGCACCGGTAAAAATCCGGTAGGCTGTATTTTTTTTAGGCTGCGCAACCGGCTTATCACCGGCTTTGATTTCTTGCGTTATGTAGTATCGTTCGGATGGTTTAGGATTCTTCCCATCAAGCATTATGGCATATCCATCTACTGCTGACTGATCAAAGCGTGGCATATCACAGGTAGCACGAATAGTTTTCGCTACCACCAAACCTGCTGCCTCACTCAGCGGACATAGGACGCTATCAGCTACGTGTAAATTTTTTTTGAGTATGGATTTTGCCTCTTCTACAGAAATCATATTATACAAACATTAACTTACCTGCAGCCAGTAATAATACACCGGCAAGAATATACTTCAAGACGGCTACCGGCAAACGGCGGCTGCCGGCATATGAACCCACTATTCCTCCTGCTAATGTAGCTATCATCCAATAAAGTAGTTCATCCGGAAATTGAGGTTGCTTTTGGTACAGCACCGAAAATGCAGATATGGAATTAAAGAAAATAAATGGCGCAGCCAATGCTGCCGATTCACGCAAGGTAGCCCAACGACCTAACAAAAGAAGTGGCGATAATAATATGCCACCACCAATACCAATCATACCAGATATAATTCCAATTCCACAACCCATTATTATTAACCAAAAAACAGAGATCTTTTGTACCTCTCCATCCGTAGAAATCCACTTTTCAAGGAGCAATCGGAGAACAGCAACTAACAGACAAATACCAAGAATGATTTTATACAGGTAGTCGGGAAGCGGTAAATTTGCACCGAGCCAGGCAAAAGGAACTGAGGAAAGCACTAATGGAAGAAACAAGCGAGATCGAAAATGGCCGCTGCGGAAAAAGTAGCCCGTAGCAATGAAAGAAACGAGCAAGTTCAATACTAGTGCCGTTGGTCGCATAATTTCTGGAGATAAACCAATGATTGCCATTACTGCCAGATATCCACTCGCGCCTCCGTGTCCGACTGATGAATACAATGCCGCCACTAAGAAAAAGCAACCGATAAGTATAGCGACTGTCATTCTGCTAAAATATATAACATCTGATTAGCGACTTCCCTTTTTTAATACAAGAACGAACAATTTACGTTTGAGAAGTAGAGGTTGTCAGATTTATTGTTTTCAAATATTGCAGTAATTTCGCTTTAGAAAATACGTTAAAACGATGAACTCTATATTTGCCGAGCAACTTAAACTAAAAGGCCTAGAAGAAATCTCCCAATCATCACAAATTGTTATTGTAGATGACGATCCATCGTTCAGTATCATGCTGAAAGATTATTTGATTTCTGCATGTGATTTTAACGCTGAGTTATTTTCAAACGGCGAACAATTTCTTTCCGAATACCAGAAGGACGACAGGCGTATTATCATTTTAGACTACGACTTTGGCAAAAACAGTTCGTTGAACGGACTTTCAATCTTGAAGGCTGTCAAATTGAAAAATCCTTACGCTACTGTAATTATGGTATCTGGGCAAGATGACGTGGAAACGGCTATTGAAACAATTCGGAACGGCGCTTCCGATTATTTTTTAAAATCCAATAAAACCGTTTTCACGAATGTCGTCAATGCAATCGTTAAGGTTCTAGAATTGGAGCGGTTAAAGTTGAACTGAACTTTAGCAAGTAACTAGCTATATCTGAAAGAAGAAAAATATTCGCGGATAAATCAATTGGTTATTATCGATTAGTTAGTTGATCTATTGGCCCGGAACCCGTTCCACCATATCCCAAAGATTTCCATATAGGTCTTCAAATACGACTACTCTTCCCCATTCTTGCGAGGATGGACCGCGAACAATGGTAATTTGATGTTTCCGTAGGCGTTCCAGGTCATTATCAAACGAATCCGTTTCAAGTACTAGAAGCACTTTTCCGCCTGTTTGGTTACCGACACGCAAAGTTTGTTGCTCCTCGGAAGCCTTTGATAACAATACAGCGCAGCCGGAAGAACCCGGCGGCGCTACTACTACCCACCGCTTTGTCGGGGAAACTTGCGTGTCTTCCAATAGCTTAAAGCCGAGCTTGTCGACGAAAAAAGAAATTGCCTCATCCTGATCAGCTACCAGCAAACTTATTCGTGAAATTACTTGAGCCATTGTGGAGGGATTAGATAACCGTTGAGAGAAAAATAAATTTTCCTGAATAATAGTTACAATCTAAAAGCCACTCCGCCAGAAAGTATTCCGCGAAAGCCAAAACCGATCTCTGCCCAAGCAGCAATATTATTTCCAACGCGTACTCCAATTGGTGTGATCTGTATTGCCCCGCCAAAACTATTATCGGAGATATCGGCTATAGGCTGTGTTCGATCCACACTGCGCGAACAAAAGCCGGCGCCAAGAGAGGAGTATATTTTAACAGGGCCTTTTTTGAGGTACTTAAAATCAAGTCGGGCGAGGAACGTGAGATAATCGGTAGCATAAGACTCATTCGGCTTGGTAGCAAATTCGTAGAGTAAGGTAGCTCGATCAAAAACCACATCCACACCAACACTAAAGCGGCTTTCCGGTAGAAAAAGTGCAGAAACCGAGTAGGCAATATCGCCATCAATATTGACAGATTGAAAATCGGGATCAACGATGGCTTCTGCTACAGCTGTTCCAATACTTTCCATAACAGCAGGTGCTGTTACCGCGCCAACACCGGCACGAAGATCTACAAAATGAATAGCGTCATTTCCTCCGGCAGTAGCGCGAGGAATTGTTCCTGACACCAAAAGAACTAATGTGTAAACCAGGTTTCTCATGATCGTTTATCTAATAGAAGTGAAATACAAGTAAGTTGGATGTACATCAATTTATATTGATTATTCGTACCCTCGGGCAGAATCGAACTGCCATCGAGCGTTTAGGAAACGCTAGTTTTATCCATTAAACTACAAGGGCAGAAATTCTTTTCAAGGTTGACTCAGAATACAATTGGGGTTCTTTAGCAGAACCTGAAAACGCTGATTGATCCAATAAAAATGCGACCAAAGGTAGCCAAAATCAGCCGAATTTGGCAGAAGAAAGCTTGATTTGTCGCAAAATTGAACCAAATTCGCGCAAAATTGAACAATATCGAGTAGTAATTGTTTAACATCCATTATGTGTCCGAATTCTGCACAAAATCATTACCAACCCGGCAGCTGCAACATTGGCGTTCCGGAAATCCGCGTGCGTAAACTATTCTTGCGCGTTTTTACAATTGCATCTGTCTTAATTACATCGGGCTCCATTTTGTGGGCTCATTCCATCATCATTTGGTCGCTAATGCTCTTTTTTTCATTTAGCACCATTGTACTTTACTTCGAAATCCGTTACAGGTTCTGTATTCTTTTCGGATTTTTCAATCTGTCCAACTTCAAGCAATTAGGACAGCTTGAAGAAATAAAAAATCCTGAACACATCCGAAAAGATCGCAAGCGGGTAGCCGAAATATTGGTGAAATCGTTTGCCTTTGCATTAATTTACGCTACTACCGTTCATCTGATCATAGAAAAAGTTCACGGTCATTAAGTAGACTGCGCTACCGATGGAGGTCTTGAAGAAATGCTTCCGGCGATTTTGAATTTTCAAACTTCAAAATCAACATTGAATCTGCAAGTAGCTGAGGATTCAATTCTACTCCATCATTAGCCGATGAATTGTTCGCCTTATTTGCATTGATGTAAGCACGTATAATAACCGGCGTATATTGTAAATATTTTCCTCGCGACTTTTTATCGATCAGTTTTTTGTCGCGAATCCTGTACAATACTTTGACAGCATCATCACTTTGACCTGAATTATGGTACGCAGCTGCCAGGTTAAAGTGGACTTCCAGAAATGCAGGACAATAGTTCAAAGCCGTTTTATACAACACTATAGCCTTTTCTGTTTTTCCGGTTTGTTCACACGCCGTTCCATAATCGTTGAGTACACGAAGATGGTATGGGTTTTCTGCTAACGCTTGATCAAAATAAAGTAAGCTGTTTTGGACATCTCCTTCTCTGAAGTAAGAATCGGCGATATACCAATTCAAAGGAGTGCCTGTTTGATCCACCTTATACCAATAGTTTCGCGACTTCTCCGCCTCGCGGTGAGAACGTGAATGATCTTTACGTAATTGGGCAATCATGGCATTAGAGCGATGAATCTCACCTTTCCATCGCTTAGCAAAGACCAACATTGAGCAAAGTGAAATCATACAAGTGATAACCACTATTTTCCGGTTAGAAATACTCAAAAAATTTAATTGTCGATCAGATGAACCGGCAATAACTATCGCCATATGTATCATCAATAGTGGCATTGAAATTACACTATGAAGCGGGTAAGCAAACATGGAAATGACCAATATGCCAATTATAGCAAACCGGCTTGCTGTCATTTGAGAACTAAACTCTGCAGCTGATGGCTTCAATGAAAATAACAAGTACCCAAAGCAAAGCAGAAATAAAAGAAGTCCGGGAATTCCCAGCTCGGCGAAAACAAGTAATAATTCATTGTGCGGATGCTCAAAGCGCACCAAGCCGGAATTTAGAAACGGCGTACCTCCTATCCCAAATTTCATTTGTTCCATTTTCCAATCTGACAAGCCCACACCAAACACCGGCTGCTCCTTTATCAATTCCCAACTATTTCTCCACATCAACTTACGCTCAAATGCACTCGTGCTATTTAAAGTATCACTTACACTAATATCTATTGGTGACCAAAGCTGTTGTTCAACTTGTTGCCAGCGATTATTAATATAATCTCTTGCATAATAAATGAATATTGAGATGATAACAGCACTAAAAATCAGCCATTTTAATTGTATTGCTCGACTTGTTCTTTTCGACTGCAATAAATACAGCGCCAATAGCAATACTATTGCAATCCCTACCGCAAATGTTTTCAGTAGCAAAAGAACAACTGCTGATACTATAAAAACAAATACAACTATTGTTCGCCACGAACTATTGGTATCGCGAAAACCAGAGAACAGAAAAAGACTGTTGAGAAATAAGATCTCTGAAAGGAAATTTTTATTTCCCGCTAGTCCGCCATGCAGGTAATCTACTTTGAGAAAAGCTGTTAAAGAAGGCTCTTTACTGTTTGCCAAAACGGAATATATAAAGAATCCCATATGAATGACGCCAGATATTGCAGCTATTCGGGGTAGCATGAATAAGTTGTCTTTGTTCTTAATCAGCAGAAACACGAGAAAAGGCAGCAGACTCCAGTACAACGCAAGTTGAAGCCAAGCAGAAACCGCTTCTGAAATAAGAGACGAATAAAAAATTGTAATTCCGGACCATATTAGCGGAATAGTCCAGCAAAGCCACCAGCGAGAATTTACTATAGATCTGAAAACAGTATCCGAATTTTGCAAAGTAAAAAATACAATACCCGAAATCATGGCTATGCTTAGTGCCAACAGAAAGTAGCGAGCAGGTACCGCCACATCGTCAAGCCCTGAAGGACGGAACAGTGGAATACCAATGAAAATCATTGCCACTAAAAAAGCAGTAAGCTTTCCATATGACTGTTGCCGGTATTCCATTTATTATTGGCAATAGTATTGAATATTTTCTGGATTTCTACAGCTATTTTTGCTAACATTACCTGATAAAAATCTATTGCCATTAAAGCATGAACCCGAATACAAATCCAATAATTTCTTCAGGGGAATTGCTCCTTGCCCTATCCCAAAAAAAATGGCGGTATAGCTTTCTTTTGATTTTCATTTTTACCGCAGGTGTCTTTTTCTTTCGCTATACTATATTATCCTATACTTCTACCACAACCTTAGTTGTAATTGACGGATTAAAACAAGAAAATAGAAATACAGAAAAGCAACTACCTGATTTCCTCCTTCCATCAGATCAGTTTAACCGCGTATTACAAGTGGTAAACTCGTCGGAGATGTATGATCATCTAATAAAGAAATTCAATCTTTATCATCACTATTCGATAGAAGAAAATCAGGAATTTCATTACGAGAAGGCGATACGAAAGCTTCGATCTTGCATCGAAGCGAAAAAGACTCCGTACAACTCAATTTCCATCACCGTAAGCGACCGGTACCGCTATGTTGCGTTTGAAATGGCGAATGAAATTGCTGTTTTTGCTAATGAATTGAACAGGAAGCAGCTGGAAATCATCCAACGTAAGCGAGTAGCGGTCTATGAAAAAACAAATAAAATTCTTTCGGACCGTTTAACACTACAAAAACGCGGTCTAGACTCCTTACTCGCTCGTTTACCTCAGCGCGAATCAACTATAATAAATGCTGCTGAAAACGAATTACAACAATCTGTCAATCGCTTGGGACGTACACTCGATGATTATTCAGCCTTATTACGCGAACAGCTATTCATACTTGAAGCATTGCGTGATGTTAATGCTCCAACAATAGTACAACAGCAAAAGGCGCTTCAAGACGGGAATTCACTGCTTCTGCCAGCGATTGGATGCAGCATACTGACTACTATTCTCTTTGCTTTCATACTGGTATTCATCACGTATTTTAAATTGCATTACAAGGAGCAACTAGCTGCCTTCAGGAACAAAAAGATTGATTGATATGAAAAGTGCTGCAATTATTGTTGCCGGCGGAACCGGCACGAGGATAGGAGCCGGTATTCCTAAGCAATTTATTTGCGTTGGTGGAAAACCAATCCTTATACATACCATTGAAAAATTCAGTCACCTTGATGAATGTATCGTAGTATTACCTGAGCAGGAAATTGATACTTGGCATTCAATGGTGAAGCAATACCATTTTCAAGTTCCGCATACTGTAATTGTCGGTGGAAGCTCCCGGTATCTATCTGTAAAAAATGGATTAGCAGCCGTCAAATCTGCTGATGTGGTAGCCGTACACGACGGAGCACGTCCTTTGGTTTCCCGTGGGCTAATTGACCGATGCCTAAACGATGCATTTGAATTTGGCAGCGCAATCCCTGTCGTATCTATACCTGAATCCATACGCAGCCATTCCGATAATGGATCCAACGCGGAAGATCGTTCGCGTTTTTTATTAGTTCAAACACCCCAATGTTTCAAATCGGAATATATTGCCACTGCTTTTACAAAATCAGACGATCCGGCTTTCACGGACGATGCAACTGTGCTTGAAAAAAACGGAATCGCTGTGCATCTTACGGAAGGTGAACGCTGGAATATTAAAATAACTTTTCCGGAAGACCTTGCCGTTGCTGAAGCGTTATTGTCGGATAAAAAATCCGACAAATAACTTACCTTAAATTCTACCAGTCGTCACGGTCTTTAACCGACTTCGCATGCGATAATGCTTGGTGAAGGTTGGCGATAAGATCTCGCGTATACTTATCCAATTGCTGCATGTATTCATTGTAAGCAGGCACCCATGATTGTGCTTTAGTATCCATCCAACGCTCACAAGGGTAGTACGACAATTGTTTCCAATTGTATTCGGTGATTTCATAACGGAATCTCCCTTCTTTTGCAGCAACCTGAATAGTGTATTGAACAATACCGGCATCGGTCTTTAATCCAGACTTATCCGGCGGATTAGAAATACGGAAGCGTGGCTTTCCAATCATTTTAAATTTGATGCTATCATTTTCGCGTATGACTTCACCAGGATTTTTATAAAAAGAACCAAACCATTGCTGCATGCGACGATACAGCTCATCGGCTGCGACTCCATTTACCTCCACAACGCCTTCGTAAGTAATCAATTTGGTAATTGAATCGACAGGTAACGTCACCGAGACTGGAAGAGTACCTTTCTGGCCAAAAGCCATACTCGTAACAAGCAGAAAGAAAAATAAAGTAATAGTAGACTTTTTCATCAGGATTAGTTCTTCCCGTAAAATTATAAAAAAGTCAGGTAAGCTTAGCCTTCTACTTTAACTTTGATCTTCATACCGGGCTTTAGGGTACGAGTATCGCGGATATCATTGAGATCTTTAAGCTGATCAACCGTTGTATCACCATATTTACGGGCGATAGAATAAAGCGTATCGCCGGGAGCAACAACGTGGTATAAATAATTCGGCTGCACAGTTACCGCAGTAGATGGCTTTACCGGCTTTTCGACAGGCTTTGCAGCAATCAAATTGCCTTGCTCATCAATAGTACTGTTCACCAACAACGGTTTATCTTCTTCTTCTTCCGAGCCATTAGCAGGGCGAGCAATCCATACTTTTCGTGTAGTAGTGGTATAAACCGAGAGTTTCTGACCAGTCTTGATTTGATCGGAAGAAGGAATCTTTCCCTTATTCCATGTGCGAAGCTGAGACATAGAACAATCATAACGTTCTGCAAGTCGAGAGAGATTTTCACCACTACGGACAGTATGTGTCTTTCGAACCTTTTCTCGGATAGTCACCCATTCTCCGGCCATCGTAAAAGATGAGTCCTGATTTTCAGAGCCTGTAATACGGTAGCCGGGAGCTCCACAAAAGTTTCCGATAGGATCCAATCCAATGGAAGTATAATATGCATTAAACATCGTACGAACTACATCGTTACGGATTTGAGGACCGCGACAGCCGAGAACGACACTAACCAATCGGTGATCGCATTTTGATGAGGTTCCAACCAAACAAAAACCGGCACGGCGAGTATAGCCCGTCTTCAAACCATCGACTTCGCCGGTGTGTTGGATAGCAAGACCATTATGGTTGCGAAGAACACTTGAAGATTTACCATTATTGACTTCAGCATAGCCCATTCCGGTGATTTCAAGCAACTCGTCGTGTTTCAATAATTCAAGACCAAGAATCAACTGATCCAGAGGCGTAGATGAGTTATCCATTGACGCATGAGATGCGGGAAGTCCGGACGGATTTCCGTAATAGGTATTATTCATCCCCAACTCTTTGGCACGAGCATTCATCCGCTCGATAGTCGAAGCGAGATCGCCACAACCAATGAAACGTGCAAGCTGTTCTGCGCACTCATTGTTGGAAGCAATCATCGTTGCTTTTACGACGTCAAGTAATGTATAGTTGACATCTGTTCGCACGATGCGACGTTTTGATCGACGGCCAACTGCGGTTTGACGAACCCAACATACATTTTCGGACCAGAAGAATTTACCCGCACGGATATCCTCAACAGCCAGTAGGGCTACCATCATTTTGGTGAGGGAAGCAATTGGCAATTGCATATCCATATTCTTCTGCCATACTATTTTTTTATTGACAGCATCATAAAGAAGACCTGCTTTTACCTCATGCTCCTGGTAGGGAATAAGATTATGGGGATCAAGCTGAGCATTTGCAATTGCTTTTGGTAAAACGTTGGCAGTATCTGCCGCATTACTGTTGAATGAAATAAAAGCCAACACCAAAAGGGAAAGAATTCCTTTTGAGCCTCGAAAAGCAAATTGTAGGAGGGCTTTGACGAACATTTTACGTGCTTCGGATTAAAAATAGTCATTAACTATATTGAAATCAGTTAATTTCCATTAATTTCTTTCACTAAACTGTATACTAATTTCGTGAAAAAACGTTGCCCTTAATTAAAAATTCTATAAAATTTTACATAAATCTTTTTAAAAATGTCAGAAAGCCAATCAACCAGCCACCATTCCGGGAACTGATCGCTCTGTTAATTCCGGCATACTTGATGGGGTGATACCATAGTTACCGATCAATTCGTCCAGCACAAGCTTACTTATGCGTGCCAGCACATCAGGAAGTCGTTGTTGATCCCTGCCTTCAGTCATCACCACCAACAAATAGTCAGAGTTGCCGGCGAAAAAAATACCGGCTTCATGCAATTGAAAAGATGGAGGGACATTCTTCTCACCAAATTTATGGGCCACCACCACCTTTGTTCCGACATCTCTGCACAGTCCATTTTTAAAATTACTTTTTGTCAATAATTCCAGTGATTTATCAGACATCTCCGGAGACAAAAAGGAAGAATTATACAGCAATCTGAAAAATCGACTCATGTTTTCCGCAGTAATAGGATAGTCCGTTTGATGTATATCGGGCAACGGAAGAGACAATGCAGATAAAACCTGATTATACACCTTCATATCAATTCGCTCGTTGAGTAATGCGGTTGCCTCATTGTCAGACTCCACGATCATTTTACGTAACAATTCATCAATGGAGTACGACTTACCAAATTCAATACCGGTTCCTGAAGTGATTTGCTGCTCAGGCATGTTCGAGAAGCGATGATCGTATGTAACTTTTCGATTTAAAAGTCCGTGATCCTCTTCCGCGTCTTTAAGATAGGTGATCAAGGTCATCACTTTCATCAAACTTCCCGGACTAAACTGCTCATCGTTCAAAGAAAAGTTACGACCAGAGTCCAGGAAGCGGAAGTAAACCGATACACGGTCAAAATCACCTTGCTGCTTCATGCTGCTGAGCAAAGAAATTACTTTGCTCCGTAATGGATCCAATGAGGGATCATCGCATGCACGGTCCAACATCAATAGCGGCCGTGTAAATTTATAACCGGCACGGCGAAATCCTTTGACATCGCAAGCCAGTTGTTTTTTATCAGAAGTTACGGGAGCTTTTTTCTCAAAAAAGAAAAAATACCAAATCAACGTATTGATAATCAGCAAAGGAAGAAGCGCCAGCACGATGATCTTCCGGGAAACTTTATTGGGCATTATTACTCGTATTCAATTGGAAAGTAAATTTAATTAATTGCATTAAGTAAATTGTTAAATTAATGATGAAGTTATTAAATCAAGCGATGAATAATCAAGCTATCCTTTCAAGCTTTGTATTCACTAAATACTTTTCTTCATTTAGCAACCCAAATAGGTCAACATCACTTAAAAGAAGATTGACACCGGGCTGCTTGCCGGGAGTAAAACTACCCAACCATTTATCCCAACCAAAGAAACGCGATGGAAGTAATGTCGCGGATTGTAAAAGTTGATTAAAAGTTAATGATGGAAAATTAGTTTGAAGGACTTTCATCTCGTCCAGTATTGACAGCCGGTTATTCGATGATAAGCTGTCCGTTCCCAGCACTAATTTAAAACTCCTCTCTGCCATTTCATTGACATCCGGCAATCGGTTTTCTATATATAGATTCGCCTTGGGACATAAACACCACCAAAGGTCACTTGTCACCAACGCTGCTTTATCAAAATCAAGTCGACTGGCATAGGTATTATGTACAAGTAATAGCCGTTGATGGTGTTGAATGTTATTAAAAATATAGTCCAATGAAGAACTTCCGCCGGAAATCCAGTTGTCATACTTTCCTGTTGCCTTCAAAAATTCCAGCAGTGAACCGGAATTACTTTGGAACATTTCTATCTCAGATGATGTCTCTTGATGATGAATCGAAAGTAAATTGTTATTTCGAACGATAATCAACTGCAATAATTTATCTGAAACAGTATAAGGCGCATGTGGAACTATAGAAGCTGAAAGACCTTCGACTGCGAATGAGGTTTGTATTCTTTCAGCTTCTGCAAAACGAGCATCGGCATAATCCGGATGTAAGTCAAACGCTTCTACAAATGTATGGTAACGTAGTCGGCTAGCTTTTTTTATGGTAATAGATACATCACGGTTGGAAATATCACCTACACCAACAATTCCTTCCTCATACATTTCTTTATCTGCAGCTACCATTGCTTCACGAATTTCTTCGTCGTCTGTTGCACGAAGCTGCGACACGTTCTTTAAAAAAACCGGAAGCCCGGACTTTTCTTCGATTTTACCTCGCAAGTGAGATAACTCAAGATGACAATGAGCATTTATGAAACCGGGTACCAAAACGCCTTCAAATCTTTCCAACTGCGAGGAATTTAGCAGCTGAGCGGCATCGTCTGAACGTAGATCCGGATCGATGATATCCATAATTACTCCATTAGCATCCAACACCAGAATTCCATTGCTGATGGGAGGCTGGTCTACCGGAAAGATCACTTTCGCTGTTAAAAAACGCTTCATCGGGAGGTAAAGATACCATTTATCAACCTTACCACTTTGTCTTCGTATCTTTGTGCCACAAATGGAGACCTCCAACGCGCTTCCCAATATTCGATTGCTTACACAAGAGCAACTTAAAGACTGGTTTACGTCAGCCGGAGCTCCTGCATTTAGGGCCAAGCAAGTTTGGGAATGGCTTTGGAAAAAGAGCGCCCGTTCGTTTGATGCCATGACCAATCTGCCGCTAGAAATGCGGCAACTGCTTGCAGAGCGATTCTCCTTGCCAGCTGTGGCCATCGATAATTTTCAGGTGAGCCGTGACCGTACCATTAAAAATGCATTCCGTTTATTCGATGGAAATATCGTTGAAGGCGTATTGATTCCAACCGAAAGCCGGATGACAGCGTGCGTCTCTTCACAAGTTGGCTGCAGCTTGACGTGTAAATTCTGCGCTACCGGTAAACTTGAAAGGCTCCGTAATCTGGAAGCCGACGAAATCTACGATCAGGTGGCACTGATCCGCGAACAATCGGAAGAAAAATACGGTATTCCGCTCAGCAATATCGTATATATGGGAATGGGCGAGCCATTGCTCAATTACGCAAACGTTTTAAAGAGTATTGAGCGGATAACTGCTCCTGATGGACTTGGCATGTCGCCGCAACGAATAACCGTCAGTACAGCAGGTATTGCTAAAATGATACGCAAACTGGGCGACGATGGCGTGAAATTCAACCTGGCGCTTTCACTGCATGCTGCCAACGATGAAAAACGAAACCGTATCATGCCGATCAACGAGAGTAATACGTTGGATGCCTTGGCCGATGCATTACAATATTTTTATGACAAAACAGGCACCCGTGTAACTTTCGAATACATTGTGTTTAACGGCTTCAACGATACACTGCAGGATGCTCGTGAATTGGAGGCTTTCTGCCGGCGCGTAAAAGCAAAAGTTAACATCATCGAATATAATCCGATTGATGGCGGAGAATTCATCAATGCGAAAGAAGATAAGTTGAATGCTTTCGTCGGCTACCTCGAGCAGAAAGGCATCATCGTAAACGTCAGACGTAGTCGCGGAAAGGACATTGATGCCGCTTGTGGACAGCTAGCCAATAAAAATGAAGCCGTAAAAGAAAAATCACCTAAGAAGTCAGCACAATAAAACTTTTCCTGCCTGGAATTACCTCTTTTTAAGGTTAGGCCAAACTTAAATGCGGCACTAATTGTCTACCTTTACAGCGATGCCGCTTTCTCTGGAAGAAATAAAAAAGCCTTTAGGCACTACGATTGACGAATTCGACAAGAAGTTCCGATTGTCGATGAAAAGTCCTGTTCCATTATTGGATAGGATTACTCACTATATCGTCAAACGGAAAGGCAAACAGATGCGTCCGCTGTTTGTCTTTTTTTCGGCCGGACTGTGTGGAGGAATACAGGAAAAGACTCACCGCGCAGCAACGCTCATTGAATTGCTTCACACTGCAACTTTAGTCCACGATGATGTGGTTGACGACAGTAACGAGCGGCGCGGTTTTTTTTCACTGAACGCACTTTGGAAAAACAAGATTGCCGTTCTAGTGGGAGATTATTTGCTGAGTAAAGGACTTTTACTTTCTGTAGAGCATAAAGATTTCGAATTACTGGAAATCGTATCCGAAGCGGTGAAAGTGATGAGCGAAGGCGAACTGTTACAAATCGAAAAAGCACGACGCTTGGATATCATTGAAGAAATTTATTTTGAAATTATTCGTCGCAAAACTGCTTCGCTGATTGCATCTTGTTGTGCGTGTGGGGCATCCTCCGCCGGTGCGGATGCAGATACGGTAAAAAAAATGCACCAGTTTGGCGAGTGGATTGGAATCGCCTTTCAGATCAAAGACGATCTTTTTGATTACGGTCCGTCAGGTGCCATCGGTAAACCAACAGGCATTGATATAAAAGAAAGTAAGATGACGTTGCCGCTGATTCACTCACTTTCGAAAGCGAGCTATTTCGAAAAAAAGAACGTCATCCGAATTATTAAAAGCCGAACTTCTGATCGTAAAAAAATTGATGAGGTCATTAATTTCGTCCATCAGCACGGCGGCATTCAATATGCAGAAGACCAAATGAAACTTTTCCAGCAGAAAGCATTTGACCTATTGAATACATTTCCTTCCAATGAATTCCGGGATGGACTGGAATCGCTTGTTCGTTTTACGACTGAACGTAAGCGGTAATCGCGAAATTTTAAGCATTCGTTGCCTCTTTTTAGCGAAGCTGCATGGGTAGCCGCTTCTTTCTCCACTAAAAATCGTACTTTTGAAAATAGGCTTTTCCTAGCTTATACAGTTCATGATCACCCGGGAAACAATTGATCGAATAATTGAGGCCGCCCGCATCGAGGAGGTTGTTGGAGAGTTTGTCGCTTTGAAAAGACGCGGAACAAACTTTATCGGACTATGTCCTTTCCATGGGGAGAATACTCCATCCTTCAACGTAAATCCTGCACGAAATATTTATAAATGTTTCGGCTGTGGCGAAGGTGGCAATCCCATCAACTTTGTGATGAAACACGAAAGCATGTCGTACCCGGACGCTCTTCGTTATCTTGCCAATCGCTACAAAATTGAGGTCGAAGAAACAGTACCGACACCCAAAGAGTTGGAATTACAGGATGCACGCGAAAGCCTTTACATTCTGAATTCCTTTGCGCAGAAAACTTTTTCCGAGCAATTGGTTGAAAGTGAAGAAGGAAAATCTATCGGACTGACCTACTTCAAAGAACGCGGCTTTACAGAAGAGACTATTCATAAATTTCAGCTCGGATATTCTTTCAATGATTGGAATTCATTCGGACAACTAGCTGTTAAAAGCGGCTATCAAGAGGACTTCCTGGAGAAAACAGGTCTCTGCTTCCGCAACGACAAAGGAAACCTGATCGATCGCTTTCGCGGCCGTGTGATGTTCCCGATTCATAACCTTACCGGACGTGTCATTGGTTTCGGCGGTCGAATACTGAAGAAGGATGATAAAATAGCGAAATACCTTAACTCACCTGAATCAGATATTTATCTCAAGAGTAAATCGCTGTACGGTATTTATTTTGCAAAAAAAGCTATTGTACAAAAGGACGTTTGTTATCTGGTAGAGGGATATACCGACGTTATTTCGATGCATCAGGCCGGTATTGAAAATGTTGTTGCTTCCTCCGGAACATCCCTGACACCTGATCAAGTCCGGTTAATAGGACGATACACGAAAAATATTACAATGTTGTTTGACGGCGATTCTGCTGGTATCAAAGCAGCAATTCGTGGTATAGACATCATCCTTCAAGAAGGATTGAATGTAAAAGTGGTTTTGTTTCCTGACGGCGACGACCCGGATTCCTATGCTAAGAAATATCCTGCCGCAGAGGTGGTGAAATTCATCGAAGAGTCAGCGAAAGATTTTGTCGTCTTTAAAACCGGACTATTACTCCATGAAGTTAGCAATGACCCTATCCGAAAGGCGAATTTAATCCGAGATGTAGTAGAAACGATTGCGAAAGTTCCGGATCAGATTTTACGTTCGATGTACGTTAAAAAGTGCAGCTCGCTAATGGAAATTAGCGAAGGCGTATTACTTAACGAGCTTAACAAGATCAAGCGGCAGCAAATTAAAAAAGATACCGGAGATGATTCGATTGTAGAACTGATTACAGAAACTATAAAACCGGACGCGCCGGTTACGGAGTTAAGCACAGAGGAACAAGAGAAGAATATCATTCGTCTACTATTGAACTTCGGCCATCTGAAAGCCAGCTATTCTGTTGAGGAAGAAAATCAGGATGGACAAACCATTACCGTGACGTACGAGCCATATGTTGCGCGCTACATTGTGGAGGAGATCACGATGGATAATATCCGTTTTGAAAATCCGGTTTATGATCGTATCCTCGGACTTTATGCTGAACAGCCGGAAGATTCGCCTTTTTTAGATTCGGACATTTTACTTCGTCACGAAGATGAAAAATTACGCAACGTAGCGATTGAATTACTCAGCCCGCGTTATCAGTTGAGCGAAAACTGGTCAGCTAAACATGGAATTCATGTTCCCCTTGAAGAGCATAACTTGATGAACGCGCTGGAGAAATCGGTTTTTCATCTGAAAAAGATCAAGGTAATGCGAATGCTGGAAGAGAGCAGAATTAAAATAAAAGAAGCTCAGCTGGCAGGAGAAGATGTACTTCCTCTACTTGAACAACATCTCCGGATGGAAAAAATCAAAGCGCAAATTTCAAAAGCGTTGGGGATTGATATTCTGCGCTAAGATCTGTTTGTTTTCAATTAAACTGTTTCTTTAATCCGTTTGTCACCCACCATCATTTTCAGGTTGGCAACTTCCATTGGCGTCAGGAATCTCCAGCGGCCACGTGGCAAATCTTTTTTAGTCAGACCGGCAAAGACCGTACGATCCAGCTTGATGACTTCATGACCAAGGTGCTCGAATATTCGACGTACAATGCGGTTTCGACCGGAATGTATTTCCACTCCAACTTCTTTTCGATCTGTTCCGTCGCCGGCATAAGCTATATCGTCTACCTTAATCGGACCATCTTCGAGATGCATTCCATCAGCGATCTTTTCCATCTCCTCCGGCTTCAACGATTTTTCGAGGGTGACGTGATATACTTTTTGAACATGAAAACTTGGATGCATCAATTTTCGCGCAAGATCACCATCGTTGGTAAACAGTAAAACACCGGTGGTATTGCGGTCCAGTCGGCCGACAGGATACACGCGCTCTTTGCATGCGCCGCTGATCAATTCCATTACCGTACGGCGATTACCCGGATCTTCAACCGTTGTTATAAAATCTTTGGGCTTATTAAGGATAATATAAACAGGACGCTCACCTTTCAGTAGTGAATTGTTGTAACGAACCTCATCGCCGGGATTTACTTTGAAACCCATTTCTGTGATGACAGTGCCGTTTACAGAAATAACACCTGCTTTAATTAATTCGTCTGCCTCGCGACGCGAACAAATCCCGCAGTTCGCAATGTATTTATTAAGACGAGTAGTACCGTCATCGGAACCCGTCACCTTTTTTGAAGCGTGTGATTTACGGAACTTTGGTTTATCGTTACCGAAAGAACGACGAGATGAATCTTTTGAAAAGCGCGGACGATCTCCGGTATCACGATGTGATGAACGGCCGGTATAAGATCTTCCTTCTTCACGATCCGAAGAACGACGAACTGGTCGTTCACTGCGTTCTTCATCTATCCGACTGCCTGGAGCGCGACGCGTTGGTTTCTCTTCACGGTCAGCATAAGTACGACGGGTAGGTTTTTCCTCGCGATCACCGTAAGAGCGACGTGCCGGTTTTTCATCTCGATCGCCGTAAGAGCGACGTGCCGGTTTTTCTTCACGATCACCGTAAGAGCGGCGTGCGGGTTTTTCTTCACGATCGCCGTAAGAGCGACGTGCGGGTTTTTCTTCACGATCGCCGTAAGAGCGACGTGCCGGTTTTTCATCACGATCGCCGTAAGAGCGACGTGCCGGTTTTTCTTCGCGTTCACCGTAGGAACGACGTGCAGGTTTTTCTTCGCGTTCACCGTAGGAACGACGTACAGGCTTTTCTTCACGATCGCCGTAGGAACGACGTGCGGGCTTTTCTTCACGATCGCCGTAAGAGCGGCGTGCTGGTTTTTCTTCGCGATCCGAATAAGTACGTCGTGGTCGATCGTCACCTGAAACTCGCGAGATACGCGGACGAGGACTCCGCGAGGCGGCTTCACCCCTTTCACCACGCTCTTGGCGATTTTCATTGTCTGATACTCTTCGTGGTCTGCCGGAATTATTTCCTTTTGGTCGAAATCCGGGCTTAGAAGAACGATCTCCTCCTCTGCTTCCGCTACCGTCACGGCGGGAAGCTCCTCTGC
>JBEGUX010000176.1:0-5615 GCA_041178685.1 Bacteroidota bacterium | reverse complement strand
AGTCGGCATCGAGTGTTGGTGTTTTTATTGCTCCGGCCATTTTCCTGGCTATTGTATTCAGCTCAAATCCGGTAGATTATTTGCAGTTAAATAGAAGAATTGACGGTACCAGATCGCTACTCGTCGTCGCGATCATGATTTGTGCAATGCCATTTATTAATGCTTTAGTTTCGTTCAACAACACCATGGAATTGCCGGCGTTTTTGAAATCAGTCGAAGATGCGATGCGCGCAGCGGAAGATCGGGCCGCTTTGATAACCGAGGCGTTTTTAAAGATGAACAACATAAATGATTTGCTGGTCAATCTGATTGTAGTTGCAGTGCTTCCGGCGATTGGTGAAGAACTGCTTTTCCGCGGAGTGCTTCAACGATTGCTGGGAGAATGGGCGAAGAATGTAAATGTCGGGATCTGGATTTCTGCATTTGTCTTCAGTGCAATGCATGCTCAGTTTTATGGATTCGTCCCACGGATGTTGCTAGGAGCGCTGTTTGGATATCTATTGGTGTGGAGCGGTTCTTTATGGCTACCAATACTCGCGCATTTCGTAAATAACGGAAGCGCAGTGTTATTTACGTACTTATACGCCATGCGATCTATTGAGACAAATCCGGATGAACTGGGTAGTTCCGGATCGGATTTATATTTGGTAATAACCTCTGTAATTGTTTGCTCGTTGATGATTTACCAAATCTACCGCACACGAATAAATTTAATCTTCTCGAAAAATTAATCTGGTCATGCGTTATCTTGTCATTCTATCTTTTTATCTCTCTGTGCTTTTTAATGCGCAAGCACAAACAGACACATTGCGTGTATTGTTTCTCGGCAATAGCTACACGCAATATTACAGCTTGCCACAAATGGTGGCTAATCTTTCTGCATCTGCCGGCGTTCCAATGATAGTCGACAGTTATACGCCGGGAGGATATACATTTTCCGGTCATGCCAACGATGCTGTATCGCTTGGAAAGATCCAACAAGGGAACTGGGATTATGTAGTTATCCAGGAGCAGAGCCAGGTTCCCACCGTTGATTACTTTCGGTATAACGATATGTATCCGGGTGCGTTTCAATTACGGGACGCTGTTTTGTTTTACAACCCTTGTGCAACCGTTGTAACCTTTATGACCTGGGGTCGCCGTTTCGGCGGGCAGCAATGTCTGAGCGGTTTTTGCAGTCCGGTGTTCACCGATTTCAATCACATGCAGGATTCTTTACAGAGCGCATACGAAGAAATTTCTGAATTAATTGGTGCCCGTTGTGCGCCTGTTGGTGTGGCCTGGAAAAATATTTTGGCAGACACAACGCTTATTCTTCATGCGGCGGACAACAGTCATCCATCACCGGAAGGAAGCTATGTCGCGGCCTGTGCGATCTACAGCACGCTATCATATCTGCCTTCTGCGGGACTGTCGTATGTCGGGGGGCTTACAGCTGCAAGCGGATTGTATTTGCAACAGCAGTCGGATAACACAGTGTTTGGCTCCATCTCCGACTGGAATCTATATGTCGATCAACCTTCGGCTGATTTCTTTTATTCTATTAATGGGAATGATGTTCAGTTTATCGATTTGTCGGTAAGCAACAATGCTCTCAGCTATACATGGAATTTTGGTGATGGTACAATAATCAACGGAGTTACAAATCCAATGCATTCCTACACTTCGAATGGCACCTATACCGTTACACTGGTTGTAGAAAGTTGCGATCGAATGGATACTGTTCAATATGATATTACAATTGGAACTACCGGACTTAACACTTTAATGGGAAAAAATAAATCGTTGATTTATCCTAATCCGGTAAGCGATAAATTGCAGTTAAAAACTGAACCTGCTACTATTGGTGCTCTCTATTTAATCAACGATGTTTTGGGAAATACCATTCAAAAGGGATTTGTTGATCAACAAGAACTGCAAATAGACGTGCGCCATTTATCCGGTGGCGTTTATTTTTTACAACTTGGCGAGCAGGTTTTTCGGTTCGTGCGTGAATAATTGAACTTGTACTATTGGCTAGGCAAAAAAAAACGCCGCTCGATGGCGGCGTTTTATTCGATCAAAAATTATTACTTCACGAATGTGATTGTCAGCGGACTAAGGCGTAGTTTCAACGTGTTACCGTCATTGATAAGTACAGTAAACGTTTGAGCATCCCATTTCAACTGTGTTTCATTAGCCAACCACGTCCATGTAAAATTGGAAGTCTGCGGATCACTGGGATTACATTTTGTAGCACCTTCGTTGAATACTCCGGTGAAATTAGTGCTAAACGTAATGAAGTTATCCAACTCACAGGCTGGTTGTTGTGATGTTACATCAAGATCAGGAGTACCATCGCCATTGGTATCGGCTTCGATTTTTGAATACTTCCAGTTCTTACCGCACAATTTGTCGGTATTGGTTAGCGTGGTGTTGCCACCACCGTTGTCATTATCATCGTCGTCTTTGCTGCAAGAGATCATGACAACGGGAATTAAGAGGGCAATGAGTTTCAAGTATTTCATAGGAGATAATTAGTTAGATGTACAAATATGCACAATTCTAAAAGACTATGAAAACACCGTTGTTTTTCGCTTAAAATGCGCGAAAATCAGTTGTTCAAATGAACAGATACTACCACCTCGTTGCGGCGATCCACCAGCTGATACGGCGGATTATAGCCCAGGTATTTGAAATTTCCTGTATGCGATATGCCTTTGGCAGCAAGAAGTTGCTTGAGTTCTTCCGTTTTTTGCTCAATATCGGCATCGGAAGCAAAACCCGAGAAGCGCAACACCGCCACTGTATCTTCCGTGGTTTTAGAGAACGTCACACCGGCATCGTTGGGTTTAGGTAAATCGTTAAGGTCCATTTCAGAGGGCATAACAAAGCTCATCTTATTCCCATTATCCGTTGCTTCCATGTGAACAGGTGCGGTCATGGCAATTTGTTGATTCGCTTGATTTCCGCCAAAAATATATCCGGCCAATCGACGGAAATTATCATTGGCGCCACTGCGAGGCTTTTTACCATCATGTTCTACCGTGGCAATTACCGCAACAGGATAATACCGGATTTCAAAATCATCCTCAGCAAGCAGTACCGTATACTTTTGCTGTTCGGTTTTATCGGTGCTGCGTGCTATCATAAATTGGGCGGTGACAAGAATGAGCAGTATACAAACGATAACGATGGTTGCTTTCATATCTATATAACAATTCAATTGAATAAATGTTAGCTGGTTTTTATTGAAAAAAGGCCAATCGGCAAACTGCTTTGCTATTTTTACATGATCCATGCGATCCGCCGACTTACATACTCTCGTAGAAAATCTTATTGAAATTTTCACTGACTATGCCGATCCGGAAAAAGCGGAAAAGATGTCGGCGTATATGAAGCATCATTTCTCATTTATTGGTTTACAAAAACCGATACGGAACGAGCTTCAAAAATCTTTTCTTTCCGAAGCGCGAAGCGAATCGATGGAAATAGTTCATCAACTCGCGCGGCAATTATGGTCGTTGCCGGAACGGGAATACCAGTATGTTGCTATGGAACTACTATTGCTGAAAAAACGCAGTTGGAATAATAACTCCCTCGAATTGTTTGAAGAGCTCGTTTTAAATAAATCGTGGTGGGATACTGTCGATATGTTATCGACCCGTATGATTGGAGGCTATTGCTTCAAGGAACATGAAATTTATAAAAAGCGTTTTCTAAAGTATTCCGACTCCTCCAACAGCTGGCTCAATCGAGTAGCACTCATTCATCAGCTACATTATAAGAACCAGACGGATATGGAACTGTTTGAAAAGATTTATTTAAAATGCGGACATAAGAAAGAGTTTTTCATTCAAAAAGCAATAGGCTGGGCGTTACGTCAATATTCAGCTACAAATCCCAAAGCAGTGATTGCATTTACAAAGCGCCATACATTAAGTAAGCTAGCGCTACGGGAGGCTCTCCGGAAATTATAGTTCCCGGAAAGCACCCATGAGCGGCTCATCACTATGTAATTAAAACCTCCAACTCAAAACTTATTTTTCGATTTATTCTTCTTCTCTAAAGAAATCTTTTATTTTATTCCCAAGCGACTTTTCTTCGGCATACGTAGCCATTTCCCGGGATACTCGCTGCATAGATGCTTTGATATCTTGTTTGTCCAACTTCATTGCATTCTGACTGCGAATATTCATGTCATTAGCCACCTCAAGCGCATCGTGGGTTGCTCCCATGAAACTGAATGTCCAATTTTCGGTCGCTTCCAGCTCACGAATCATTCTACGAATAGCTTCTTTTTGAAAAATGCGCGAAGAGTTTTCGTGGCCGTCAGTCATAATCACCACGACAGCTGTAGCTTCGTCATTCTCAAACTCTTCGCTTTTTCTAGCTTTGAGATTCATAACACCCTCACCTATCGCATCCAATAAGGCAGTCATTCCATCAGGAATATAACTGTTGGTGGTCAGCTCTCTCATTGTTGAAACATTACATTCCATAAATGGATGTTCAACAGTATGATTAAACGTAGTAAGTGAAGCATAGAACTGTTGTTCCGGAAAGCGATTCTGTAAGTCACGAATCATTTGCAACTGTTCATTGTAGCCGGAAATTGTCTCGTTGACGCAATCGTTCATAGAACCGCTGCGGTCTAGAATTAGCAGGTAATAGGTTTTTTTGTTTTTCATAAAAATGATTTTAAAATGATTTCGAGTACAAAGGTGAACCAAGGAAAGCGTAATCCGCTATCTTTACAAGGTTGTAGACTTCGTTATAACGCAGTGCTGCATATTACCTTTGTCTTGTAAATTTTCTAAAATCATGAATGTTCACCTGATTCGTACGCCCGAGGTTCCTCAATCATTCTTTCAGTCGGTTTGGGAAATCCTGACGGGCATTAGCGGTCCGATTCAATACCATCCGGATCCGTATGATATGAGAATGTATGAAGATGAACTCACGGAGTTGCCGTTTGATGAGGATAAGTTCAATAAGAAATTAGAGTTTCCAAAATTTTCTTCAGTTAATTCTTATAGTGAAAAGAGAGCTGTTGATCTTTCCAATTGGCCGCCACCCTTCCCTGAAAAAATTACTCGAACCACGTGGGACCGGCTGTTTCATAAATGCAACCGTTTCCGCATGTTACACAATATTCCTGATGAAGACCATGTGCTAATTATTACACGGATTTCCAATGACCTTAACTGGTTTGCAGGAACAGATAAAAATAACCTAAATCATTTTGTACATGCCGATCAGTGGGAGTTCTTTCTGCCGTGTGACCCACGTTTTCCTGTTGCGTATGAGGTTACAGCAACAGTGATGCGGCGGTTGATGTTTAATGGTTACCGTGATGGCGAGAGTTACGCGCACGAATTTCCTAAGGGTTGCATGAATGACTTCTGTAAAAATAAGAAAGAAGTCACGCTTAAGCTGAGAACGGGTGATATCTGTACAGACTGTATGAAAGTAATTGTACAAAATAATATCTATCAACCGTATGTGGATCAGGTGCTACGCACCTTCGATGCGATTAGAACTCAGATGCTTTTTCGCGAGCGTTACCGAAATAATCAAAGGGCCAGTCGAGTATTGATCAAGGGGGTCTCTCGGAAAATTATCTTCACCGACCT
>JBEGUX010000175.1:0-5509 GCA_041178685.1 Bacteroidota bacterium | reverse complement strand
ATCCAAAGCAAAAAGCTTCCTTCTTGTCCTTCCCAAAGACAAGAAAAAATATAGCGAAAAGGCATTAACGTGTTGCTGTGCTCCCAAACGTAGTAGTACTCGAAGCGATGCCTAAGGATTAGTGAAATAAGTAAACCAATGATGGCAACTACTGAAAAGCTGTGAAGGTAAAAGGAGGAGCGTCCAATAGCTTTCCAGGAAGCATCATTATTTTTCATTGAAAAATAATAAGCCACCGAAGCAAGCAGTGAAGCAGTGAAGGAAAGTACAATGAAAAGATTGCCGAGTTTACCCCAGATCAGTTGCTCTCCGATATAGTTGATATCCATAATTAGCTTTGAAGTAGTGAAGTGAATAGATGAGTTGTATCAATACTTCACTACATCATTTTCTGCGGATTCTGATCCGTTGGATTATTGTATTTAGAAGGACATTTCATAAGTATATCAGAGGCAACAAACATGTCGGATTCTTGTTTGCCAATGACTACAATTTGCTCCGATTTATCAAAGTCTTGAGGCTTTGCACGATTTAATAATACTTGTCTCTCTTGTCCGTCATTATCGATCATGTAAAACGAAAAAAGATCTGCGTTTTTAGCAGGATCGTATACTTGAGGTTTGCTTTTATCCAATTTACCTACAACATGATAGGTAGTGGATGGATTCTCCGAAGCAATGGTAAAAGTGGCGTAGGTACTAGAATCGGCGAGCGTAGAAAGTATAGCGCCAACGGCAACTGCAATCAATAGTATCGCAATGATATGAGATCGTTTCATGGCAAGGAAATTAGCGTAAAATTACGCTTTTTTAACTTACCCGCTGCGATTTCCTTATCTCAATTACGCTCTTTTTCAATACGTTGAATCTTGCGGTCCAAGCTGATCAGGTAGACGATAATCCCTACTAGGATGATCAAAAGCACACCGACAACTACATAAATCTTGCCGTTCGTACGCATTACATCGGCCATTTCATTGTCTTGTGCAAAAACCGAGTTTCCGGTTGACAATAAAAAGCTGAAAGAAAGCAATAGTAGTCGTATGATGTTCATGGTATGATTTTTTATTGTTGTTCGCGTTGGCGAGCAATGATTCGAATTCTGACTTCCAATTCTGAAATCCACGCGCCGAGTAAAGCCCAACCTATCACCGCCGGATAGAATACTGTCCTCATTTTGCTGTCTAAATCGTAATTCGAGAAGCCCGGGTTGCCACCGTTTCCAGGATGAAGTGAATCGGTCATTCTTGGCAGAATCATAATGAAGGCGAGCATCAATGTGAACGCAAAGATGCTATACACTGCAGCCAGGCGCGCACGTTTGTGCTCGTCATCAATTGAGCTGCGCAGTATGAGGTAAGCAGAATAAACCAGCATTGCAGCGGCAGCACCATTTAATTTCGCGTCATTGACCCACCATGCTCCCCAGGTGTACTTTGCCCACAAACTTCCGGTCAGTAGACCTAGGACACCCAAAAAAATTCCGGAGTGAATACACGCTGATGCTTTAATATCGTTTTCAATTAAATTGGTACGCAGGTAGCGGATGCCGTAGACAATAGAGGCGATCATCAGTAGGATCATAGAGAACCACATGGTGACGTGAAAAAAAAGATTCCTGATGGTCTCATGTAATATTGCCATGCGCGGAACCTCGATCATAAATCCTTGCCACGCGGTATATGTAAGCAAAATAATACATAACCATTTCCACCACTGTAAGCCGGCTAGTTTCATTTCAAGTTAAAATTATTCTCTCCAAAGATAAGGAAATAGGAGGTAGGCGAGCGCTACAACCAGCAAATTCAAGCCTATAAGCAACCAGGCGAATTTCTGAGCTACAACCCATCCTAATCCGTCCATCGCACATTTCGAAAAGCGAATGGTGGACATCAAAATTGGAATCAACACCGGAAACCCAAGTATGGAAACCAACCCAATATTCCCGGAGGCTTTTGATGCAATGGCAGAAACCATAGTGATGACTGCAGAAAATCCAATACTTCCCAAGAGCGCTGCTACTCCAAACATGGTAAAATCCTGTACGGGATTACCCATCAATAAAGAATAGATGGAGAGGTGAATGATGGATAGTACGACCATCAGACTTACTCCATACACCATCTTGGATAAAATCATGGATTCGGCATCAACAATCGTATAGTAGTAGAGCATTCTGCCTTTACTTTCTTGCAAAAAGCTTCTTGCTATGCTGTTCATAGCGATGAATGTCTGTATGATCCAAAACAGGGCATTCCATGTAGGAAGATCGACTACTTTCTTAATGCTGAGATAGCAGATGAAAACTGTGGAAATGACATACAGGAGCAATCCGCCGGTAACAGAGCGCTGCCGCCATTCCAAAAGGAATTCTTTTTTTGCCAGTGTCAGTACAATTGCCATATAGGTAATCCGAATCTCTACGTTATAAAATTACGCAATATCCCATGTGCTGTGCATATCAGGAATCTCGATGTTTTTGAATCCCGCGTCCTGTAACTTTTCTCGCCATTCAAATTGAACGTCATAATCCCCATGAACCAGAAAAAACTGTTTTACTTTTTTAGGTTCCTGGCAAGACAAGTACTTCAGCATTTCATTGTAGTCGGCATGCGCAGAGAAGGAGTGTATTTGTTCTATGGCTGCTTTTACTTCAAATTCTTTTCCAAAAATAGAAATTCGATCTGTTCCCGCCATAAGCCTCCCTCCCAAACTATCAGGAGTACAATAGCCAACCATTAAAATGGTGTTCCTTGGGTCTTGTATTGCATTTCGAATATGGTGTTTTACTCGTCCTGCTTCTGCCATTCCTGAAGCAGAAATGATGATTGCCGGTTCTTTTAGGTCGTTGATTTTTATTGAATCTTCGACCCGCCGAACATAGAACAAGTCATCAAAACCAAATGGATCCGGATCGGTACGCATGGTCGAGAGTATTTCTTCGTTGAAACACTCGGGATGTGTGCGCATAATGGTGGTGGCATTAACAGATAAAGGACTGTCTACGTATACTTTGATCGGCGGAAGTTTCCCTGCGTTCTTCAGGTTGTTCAATGCGTAAACGACTTCTTGCGTTCTTCCCAGACTGAAAGCCGGAATGACTAATCTTCCTTTATTTTCTACGCAGGTGCGTTGAACAATACTGATGAGCTGTTGTTCAGTTGCTTCTATTCCTTCGTGCAGCCGATTGCCGTAGGTCGATTCGCAAATAATTATATCAGACTGTGGAAATGATTCCGGAGCTTTAAGGATTTTATCACTATATCTACCGATGTCACCCGAAAAGAAAACTCGAGTAGTTTTTCCATTTTCATGAATAGTAAGATTAACGGCAGCTGCTCCTAAAATATGACCTGAGTCGGTAAACTCCAGTTCAATGTTCTCATCAATTCGGTACTTTTTACGAAATGGTATCGTGAACAACTGGCTCAGTGCTTTCTCAACATCGTGAGTAGTATATAAAGGTTGAAGAGGCGGAAGTTTTTTTCTTTCTCGTCTCTCATTCAAATAAGCGATGTCATTTTCCTGAATATGCGCAGTGTCGAACAACATGATTGCAGCCAAATCACGGGTGGCAGCGGTACAATAAATTGGACCTTTGAACCCTTGCTTCACCAGCGCAGGAATATTGCCTGAATGATCAATATGTGCATGAGAAAGTACGAGATAATCAACCGACATCGGATCAAAGCCGAAATGCCGGTTCATCGGATCTGTATCAGCGCCATGTCCCTGGAAAAGTCCGCAGTCGAGCAGAATTTTCTTACCATTATCTAAGGTTATAAGGTGTTTGCTACCTGTTACTGTTCTTGCAGCACCGTGAAAGGATATTTTCATTAATTAAAGTGAGTTTTTAGTGTGAACTCTAAACCTCGAAGTTACTAAAATTTAACTTCGGGGGTTTGTTGCTTGACTTTGTTACCTTTGTTGACTATATTAATGGTATGTTGAAATTAGATATTCTGGCTTTCGCAGCTCACCCTGATGATGTTGAATTAGCTTGTGCCGGAACGCTTTTGCAGGCGATAAAACAGGGTAAAAGGGTGGGTATTGTTGATCTGACCGGTGGTGAATTAGGGACAAGAGGTAGCAAAGAATTACGTGCTGAAGAAGCAAAGGCTGCCAGTAAGGTGCTTGGTATTGTTGCGCGTGAAAACCTTGGCATGAAAGACGGGTTCTTTCAAAACAGTGAAGAGAATCAACTTTCGGTCATTCGTATGATCCGTAAATATCAGCCCGAGATTATTTTATGCAACACGCCTTCCGATCGCCATCCTGATCATGGTAGAGCCAGTGCCATGGTTTCCACTTCTGTTTTTTTAGCGCGACTGCCTAAAATAATTACGTCTGTTGATGGTGTACAACAAGAAGCCTGGCAAACATGCGCGGTTTATCATTATATACAAGATCGACACCTTCGTCCTGATTTCGTATTTGACGTAACCGACGTTTGGGAGCAGCGAATGGAAGCTGTCAAATGCTATTCTTCTCAATTTTATAACCCGGAATCCAGAGAGCCGGAAACTCCTATATCGTCCAAACTTTTTTGGGAGTTTTTGGATGCACGTGCACGGGAGTTCGGTAAATCAATTGGTGTTAAATATGCCGAAGGATTTTTGGTAGAGAGAGTACCGGGGGTAAAAGATTTATTCCAGTTGTATTAAAAAATAAGTTCTCCAAATTCGATAGTCCATAAAAAAAGAGGCTGCTAATTAGCAGCCTCTTTTTTTGTATTCGAATAAATTATTAGCGGACAATCATCTGCTTTGTCACCTTCGCTTCGTTGGTGATAATGCTGTAATTGTAAACGCCGGAGGTGAAGTTTGAGGTATTGATGTTGATCGTGTTCAAACCTGCACCGAAACCACGGAATGATTCTGTATAAACAACTTTACCGATGATGTCGGTAACCTGAAGGGTTACGTTAGATGCTTTGGTCAGGGTAACGTTGATGGTAGTCATACCGGAAGCAGGGTTCGGGTAGTTTTGAGAAACTGTGAAGTCTGCTGGTTTTGGCTTGCTGCCTAAACCAACTGTTGCAGCTTCTACTTTTGCAAATACGATGTTGGAAGCACCAGCACCGGCATTGTTGATCTGGTCGCAAGTTCCTGCTGTAGCCAAAGATGTTCCAGGCTCTGTATCGCGCTGATAAAGAACATAAACGTTATTGTCAACTACACGTGCAAGGTCAGCATAAACTGCCTCTTCGTATTCACCATTTCCACCTGCTGCTACAGAAGGAACGATGTCGAATGGATAGGTCCAGTTAGCACCACCATCGCTGGATGTGATGATATAAACGTGACGACGAGACTGAGTAGAGCCTGGTGTGAAGGTGTTCGTATCGCACTGTTCGCAAAGTGACTGGTAGGAAAGGTAGATAGTACCGTTTGCATCGATACCGGCAGAAGGCATTTGTGTCAAACCACCGCCACCATAGTTTCCTACAAGTAAGCTTGGAGAGGCACACGCAGATCCATCAGGGAGATTGATTATAGAGTCATTATTTG
>JBEGUX010000174.1:0-2826 GCA_041178685.1 Bacteroidota bacterium | reverse complement strand
ATCCGATAGACGAGTTATCGCGCCTTTCGGATACACACTTCCACCTCCTTTATTATGAGTGTTCTCCAAATGGACTAAGCGTGTCGGTGGCTGATGAATATTGTCGGGATTAATATTATCAATAATCTGCTCCTCCGAAAGACGACCGCGATCTCCCTCTACCATCCGCAAGGAAAGTCCTGATATAAATGCAGGGCCTGCAGCTTCATAAGAATATATATGAGAAAGCTTATCACAGATGACCTCATCTTGTGGTGAAGTGCTGACTTTTAATGCCAATTGATTGGCAAGTGTTCCAGAAGTGCAGAATAGAGCCGCTTCTTTTCCAAATAGTTCAGCTGCCAAACTTTCGAGCCGTTTTACGGTTGGGTCCTCTTCGAAAATATCGTCGCCAACTTCTGCTTTGAACATTGCTTCAAGCATTCCTGGTGTTGGCTTTGTTACAGTATCACTTCGTAGGTCAATTATTTTTTCCGTTGACATATAATTATAACGCGATCGTTTTCGATGATTAAAAGGCATTAAAAAACCCCGGTGAACCGGGGTTTAAAATTATTTTTCGGTTTGTACCGGTTTGGCAGTTTTTTTCTTCGTTGAAGTTGGCTGCGCCGGAGTGTTTTGTACCGGAGCAGGACGAAGAGCTGTTCGGATTCGATCCATGTTCCTTTCGTAGTAATCTTGTTGTTGTGGTGTCAGAATCTCCATTACCTCGCGCTCTGCGATCTCCGTTATTGCAAATGGAGAAGAACTGTTCAACGTATTTACATCGTCGTATTTGGTAATAATTGCAATGACCTGCGTTTGTTGCTCTTGGGTAAGTTGCAACTCGCTATTCAGAACGGCAGTCTTTTGAAGAGCCATCTGTTGGGCATCCATATTAGTCGGTGCTGACTCGTTCTGTGCTTGTACGAAAGCGTGAGAACCCATCATAAACAAGAATAGGAGAAGTGCAATTCTTTTCATCGTTGTGAATTTTAGTAGGGTAAATATAATGATTTTATACGTTTTTCTGTAATAACATTAGGCCATCTCTTACAGGAAGTAAAACGGCCGTCACCCGGCTATCATGGCTGACGATCTCATTAAAATGGTGCAATGCGGCGGTGTCTGCATCCATTTTTGAAGCAGGATCGAGGATTTTGCCGCTCCAAAGCACGTTGTCGGCAATAATCCAGCCGCCCGCACGAACCTTTGGTAGCACCATTTCATAATATTTCAGGTAATTGATCTTGTCAGCATCGATAAACACCAAATCAAAAGAAGAGTCAAATATGGGGATAATGTCCAGGGCATTACCCCAATAACAATGGATTTTATTGCTCATCCCAGCTGACTCGATGTAACGCTGTACCATAGGTGCCAGCTCGTCGTTAATGTCAATGGTATGCAGTGATCCGCCTTCTTTCAATCCTTCAGCCAGGCACAATGCTGAATAACCGGTGAATGTTCCAATCTCCAAAATACGCTCAGGTTGGATCATTTTGCTGATCATCGAAAGTATCCTGCCCTGCAAATGGCCGGATAGCATTCTTGGCATCAACACTTTTGAATACGTTTCCCTGTTTAGTGATCTCAGATGATCCGGTTCTTTCGCCGAATGTGCTTCAACATAACGGCTAAGATCTTCTGGGAGAAATTCCATGGTGAAAAATTAATCAATTCCAGACCGCTACAGTGCCGATGTTAGCCGAGCGTGCGTTCTCAATTCGATGCGTAAAGGCATCAGTACTGTATTTATCAACGAACACTACAACACTGTAATTATCCGTATCGAGGTTTCTTACATCCACGATGTAGTCTTTTACATACTCTTTTCCTTTTAGTGCCACATTAGCAGGAATTACTTCACCATCAACGCCACCGTTATTGATGATTCTACGGAGCACTTTAGGATAAGCATAGCCGTTGATCATTGGAGGAAGAGAGTAAAATGGACTTCCGGGCAGTGGATTGGTGCCGTTTTGGCTGAACTCATTAGCTTGATCATACAGACTGTCGGTAGAAACGAATTCATTTTCTACGAGATAAATATGAAGTCGATATGCGCCTGCCAAGTCGTTACTGAAGCCAACATGTACCGAAAGATTCAGGTAGCCATTTCGCACCTCGTTGGCATCAATGGCAATTCCGCAACGTGGTGTATTGCCAAGCATTACTGCTGTTTTACCGGAATAATTTACAGGGCTTAAATCGGCAGAACTCGAAATCATCCTATTGACCATGCCGGAAGGATAGATACCTGTTACATTGAAGAATGCATCTACGGTGTTTGAACCGGTTGCAGTATCGGTTACGTCATCAGCCTGTAATAAATCAGCGGCATGAAGATTAACACCGATAAATCGTTCACCATATTGTGCACTTAATGAATCCAATAATAAATCGGCTGCAGGAGCTTGTCCCGCAGTTGATGAAGTAAACTGCTCAATCAAAATATTCTGCCCGAAATTTTCCGGTAGTGGAGGGATATCTCCAACATAAGGATCTTTAAGTTCAACGTCTTTTTTACAGCCGGTAACCAGCGTTAGGATAAAAGCGAGGTAGAGCAGTTTTTTCATTTTTTTCCGAAAGGATAGTGGGCAGAAATTTACAAACTTTTAGCATAGATCGCTTAAAAACTGCAGCCACGTTGGACTAGTTTTTAAACTATCTTTGAGCAAAACTATTGCCTAAATGAAAAATTTCTCCATTATTTTGAACGGTATTTTACTCCTTGCGGTGGGTTATCTCTACTACCTCCATTTTGCAACAGATGCTGAAATTGAAACGGCACCCCTTTCCAAAGCACTTCCGGTAACTCCCGGTGGCATCTATTTCTTAAATTCC